>DAIOEN010000034.1:36779-44213 GCA_036746235.1 Vulcanimicrobiota bacterium
CGATGATCTATTATCCTCTGGGCTATTACAGGTCCTATACCGGGTATTGAATCCAGACCTGCCAGGGTGGCAGTATTTATATCGATTTTCCCTTTATTTTCTTCATGGGAATTATACAGCACAGGTTCTGAACCGGTGCTGCCGTTTTCATTATCTGCAACTGTTTTACCTGCCTGAGGAATTACTATTTTTTCTCCGTCCCGGACAATTCTTGCAAGATTTATTGCATCTGTTATTCCGTCTCTGGATGCTCCTCCTGCTGCATCTATAAAATCCTTTACTCTGCTGTTATCCGGCATGGTATATACACCGGGAGATTTTACACCTCCGCATATATGGGCAATAATATTTTTTTGTTTCTGAGGTGTGGGACTTTCCGCCACAGATGTCGGAAGTTCCAGAGGATTTGATGTCACAACAGGTTCTGAGTATTTATTTACAGGTATTATATTGCTGTCTGCTTTAAAATTACCATAAATCCTCACCCCTGCACCTGCAAGAAGGAAAAAAATTATTACCATCAGAGCCTTCTGCTCATTCTTTTTTAATTCCATCATTTATTTTACCTGCTAATAATATTACATGCCATTAAAATTCCGCCTGCACACAGAGCTGAGCCAAGAATTCCGTAAAAAATCCTAGCTCCTGTTCTTCCCAGAATCCTTACCAGAAATCTGGCTCTGGAATGAGTAAAGAAAAAATCCCAGTTCTTAATTGAAGATACCAGTGAAAATAAACCTGACAGGATGATTAATATACCTATAATTACGTTCTCGCTCATATGTTTTTATCTCTCCTTGATAATCGTGATGCGTGATGCGTGATGCGTGACGCGTGGGTCGTAATGCGTGTTTTCACCGGTACCGGGCAAACACAGTGGTTTGCTATTCACCGATAACTGATAACTGCTCACTGCTCACCGCTCTTCACCCCTTTATAACTCCCAGTGGTTTTAATTTAGCCACAATCCTTGTAATTCCTGCTCCTTCCGTAGCTCCTACTACATCTTCTACATTTTTATACGCTTCAGGCATTTCTTCTGCAATAGTATCCCAGCCGGAAGCTCTTACTATGACTCCTCTGTCTTTCATTTCCTGACGGAGGTTTTTACCTTTTGCCACTTTTTTTGCTTTACTTCTGCTCATTTTTCTTCCTGCACCGTGACAGGCACTGCCGAAGGTTTCTTTCATGGCTTTCTCCGTACCCACTGCCAGGTAAGAACATCTGCCCATATCACCGGGGATTATTACTGCCTGTCCAATCCCCCTGTGTTCTTCCGGGATTTCTGCATGGCCGGGGCCAAAGGCCCTGGTGGCACCTTTACGGTGTACACAGAGTGTCATATCTATACCGTCAATATTATGATTTTCTATTTTTGCTATGTTATGGGCTACATCATAGACCTGACGAAATCCGAGTCTGTCCGAACTCTGCCTGAAAACCTGTTCAAAGGTTTCTCTTGCCCAGTGTGCAAGACACTGTCTATTGGCCCAGGCAAAATTGGCTCCTGCTGCCATTGCTCCGAAATAGGAACGGCCTTCAGGTGATTCTACAGGAGCACAGGCAAGCTGTCTGTCAGGAAGATCTATTCCGTACTGTTTTGAAACCTTCCCCAGAAAATCAAGGAAATCTGTTGTAATCTGATGACCGAAACCGCGGGAACCTGAATGAATCATCACTGTTACACAGCCGGGGAAAATACTGAATATATCTGCAGCTTCCTTATAATATACTTCTTCTACCATCTGCACTTCCAGGAAATGGTTGCCTGAACCGAGTGTTCCAAGCTGATCATGACCGCGCTTTATTGCTTTATTGCTTACTTTATCAGGATCTGCTCCTTCCATGGCCCCCTGTGCTTCTGTAAGGAGAAGATCATCTTTTGTTCCATAGCCCTGTGATACTGCCCATCTGGCACCTTTTGTCATTACCTGCTCTATGTCTTTTTCATTCAGCTTGATTTTCCCGCCCTTCCCCACTCCTGTAGGGATGTTATTAAAGAGTGCTTCTACCAGTTCTACAATACGTGGTTTTACATCCTCTGCCGTAAGCTCTGTTTTTAAGAGCCTCACTCCGCAGTTTATATCAAATCCTATACCTCCAGGCGATATAACTCCATGTCTTACATCTGTTGCAGCTACTCCGCCTATCGGGAAACCATATCCCCAGTGTATATCGGGCATGGCAAGGGAATTTTTTACTATTCCCGGAAGAAATGCTACATTTGCTACCTGTTCGGGAGCCTGATCGGATAAAATATCATCTAACATAGATTTCTGAGCATATATAATACCGGGAACTTTCATACCTTCTTTATAGTTTTCTCTTATCATCCATCTGTAATTGTCTATTTTTTCAAGCCTGCCCTTCCATTTCTCTTCCATTAAATATCACTCCTTTTAGTGAAATTTATACGTCAAATATGACCTGACATGTCCATATCCCGTCATTCTGTTCCACTTTCAATCCATGGTAAGTTGCAGCTTTAAGGCATGATTTAAAGGTATGTTTTTCTCTGTTCATTTTCTCGCCCATTACTCTGCCTTTCAATACAGGAGGTTCCAGTGTATTTATTTCGAATTTTACAAGAAAAACATGTTCCGTGTCCTGTATGAATATAAGTTCATTAAGCCATGCTACAAGTAATTCTTCAACTTCATCTCTGGAAATTTCTATATTGAATTCTTCTTCTGGATTAACTGACCGTGGATCTGTAGAGAGACAGGAAAAAGCCTGTGAAGCATTGAAGAATAAATCTGAGAGAGACGTTCCTGTAGCTCTTATGCCCTGATCTGCCGTATGTTCAAAGATTTCAAAATTCATAACAATAACTCCTGTACAAAAGTAAATAATACGGTTACAGCGAACGATGGAGATAATTCACACGTCACGCCTTACCCGTCACCCGTCACAATTTATTATTATATTATCATAAAAGATATTATTAAGAAAGACTTGAATAATAATTAATTATATTTTATGATAGGGTTATATTATGGAAGCAGATCTGTAAAAAATTATGAAAGGAGAAGTATCATGAATAAGAAAATTGTAGTGTCTTTTTTTGTATTAATTGCATCACTGGTTTTATTAGCCTCTCTGGCAGACGCCCAGATACCTTCTTCCGGTAATCCTGTAGTCCTTAATAAGGAAAGGTATGTATTTGAAAAGGGAAAGGATTTATATTTTTCCTTTATTGTTCCCTCTGAATGGACCGTTGATGAAAGCGGTGAAGCAGGAGCACCTCTTTTTTTATATGGTCCGAAAGACGGGGATTTTACAATTAATATCAATGCTACAATACAGCAGGTAGGGAATATGCCTTTTAAGGATTATGTTATTCAGGCCTTCAGTTCCAAGCCCGATGTGGTAAAAGATATGACAATAGTATCTGAAGATAATCTGGTCATAGATGGCCATCAGGCCTATCAGGCAGTAATAGATTATACATTCAATATTGACGGGAACACACTTTCTACAAGAACCATGCAGACACTTATAATAGACAGGGGGTATGGATATATATTTACCGGTTCTGCAACAAAGGATACCTTCGGAAAATATAAGCAAATTTTTAAGGATTTTACAGACAGTATTAAGTTTAAGTAATTATATGATAGGCGTAACGCGTCACGCGACGCGTGACGCGTTACCTTTCCCTTCACCTGTTTATGGCGCTGTATAATATATTCCCTGTTGCAGTTCTGTCCCTTCACCATTTATTGTTCTGAATTTTACCGGCAAAGTCTGTCTTGTATAGCCATCAGCTGCTTTATATACGCCGAAATGAAGATGAGGAGCAGTAGAATAGCCTGTACTTCCTGCCAATCCTATAAGATCACCTGCTTTCACTTCCTGTCCCGGCACGACATAAACTCCATTTTTCTTGAAATGAAAATACTCGGCTATTGTTCCATCATAATGTCTTATTAAAATATAATTTGCGTAACCCAGATATTTTTTATCATTTCCCCCTTTAGAATACATGGCTCTTGTGGCTATTACTGTGCCTCCACGTGCTGCATATACGCCCGTTCCTTCAGGCATTCCCCAGTCCAGACAATAGGCTTCTTCCCCGAAATGGCTGAATGTTCCGTTATATCCCTGTGTTAAATAATAGGAACTGCCGGAAGAATATGGCAGAGAATACATATAACTGTCGTCATGGACTGCATATAAAGAGCCGGGAATATATGAATATTTATATTTATATTTCCATATATCGCCTGTATCTATCATATAAAGAGTAAAGGCGTTTATCTTTTCTCCTGGAGCGATTGTTTCTGTGTAAGGAAGGTTTGTATTGCCTTCTAAATTATTAAAAACAGTGAATTCTAATGTAATAGTAATATCATAGGCAGTCTTATTTTCAATATAAAAATCAATAGACGTATTATTGTTTTTTGTCGTTATTTCCAGAGATGTATCTTTTTTTATAACATCCTCTGCCATTATGGCAGGATTTTTGCTATAACATGTAAGTAATAAAATGATTGCTGTAATATAAATGATAATCTTATTTCTCATACAAATAACCTTTCTGTAAATTCTTCTTGTATATTAACGAGAAATATATTATCATAACCTTTATGGTCTATCAATGATAATTTTTATATAAAAGGAGTATAGATTATGAAAATTTTTATCGCCCTCTTCCTGGTTGTTTTATTTACAGGTATCCTTCAGGCACAGGAAGTAACAGAAATAAAACCGGAACAGTTTCAGGAAGTCATGAATGAATTTGTAAATCGTTATAATGATCGGGAATATGATAAAATGGTAGTGAGTTTTTCTCCTGAAATGTTAGAGGAATTACCACTGGAAAAAGCAGTAGATTTATTTGACAGTATGTTTGACAATTACGGACCTATTTTAAAAGTAGATCCACCTGTTTTCAAAGAAGGTAATCAGGCGATATTTGGTGTGCGTCTGGACAAAGGAATGTTAAATATTAATCTTGTTATTACGAAAGACAATAAAATTTTTGCCATTCAGATTATGCCTTATATTCCGGATATACCTGTTCCTGAAAGAAATAAAGTAGAACTTTCTTTACCTTTCAAAGGGGAATGGTTTGTCCTCTGGGGCGGAGATACGAAAGCATTGAACAGGTATAACAGTGATCCTACAATGAAATTCTGCTTTGATTTTATTTTAATAGATGGTAATAAAAAGACTCATAAGGATATAGGAGATAAAAATGAAGATTATTATGCCTATGGTCAGGAGGTTTTTTCACCGGCAGACGGTACTGTTACCGATGTGATAGACGGTGTCAGAGATAATATACCCGGCATAAACAACCTTTATTCAAAACTCGGTAATGCTGTATATATTCAACATTCCGATTATGAAGTTTCAATTTTAGCCCATCTTAAGCCGGGAAGTATAAAAGTTCGTCCGGGAGATAAAGTGAAAAGGGGAGATCCTGTAGGCCTGTGCGGAAATTCCGGTGATTCTATTCTGCCACATATTCAGTATAACCTTCAGAACAGCTCTATTATGCAGTATGCCACAGGAATTAAATGTTATTTTAAAAAATTGATGATTAAAAAAGGTGGCGACATGGAAGAAAAATTGGACTATTCCCCTACTCAGGGGGATACGGTGAGTCCTGAGTAAGAGAATTTATTACTATGGTAGAACAATTTATAGAAAAAATGCCGAAAATAGAACTTCATGTACATCTGGAAGGAGCCATTCCTCTGGAGATTTTATTTGAATTTATAAAAAAAGATAGAACTGAAACATCAATTAAAAACATCTGCGATCTAAAGGAAAAATTTCTTTATAAAGATTTTGAGCATTTTATTCAAATATGGGGATGGAAAAACAGATTCATTAAATCTGAGAAAGATTTTGAAGTTATAATCTATGAAGTGTTGAAACGTATGAGCGGGGAACATATAATATATGCAGAAATTTTTTACTCTCCAGGTGATTTTGTTGTAAGGCAGGGGTTATGCAGCCAATCTATAACGGAATATTTAATTGCCGGTAAAGAAAGAGCCTTTAATGATTTTAATATTCAATGTAATCTTATTGTAGATCTTGTAAGGGATCACGGGCCGGATGTCGGTATGGAGAGATTAAAAGAAGTTACTCCTTATATAGGTAAAGGACTTATAGGTATTGGCCTTGGCGGCAGTGAACAATATTACCCTGCAGGCCTTTATAAAGATGTTTACAGTAAGGCAAAAGATCTTGGTTTTCGGCTTACTGCTCATGCCGGTGAAGCTGCAGGGCCAGAGTCTATATGGGATGCTCTGGAGAATTTATCTGTTGAAAGAATAGGTCATGGAGCAAGAGCTTATGAAGATAGTAAACTGGTTTCTTTTCTTAAAGAAAAACAGATTCCTCTGGAACTCTGTCCGATAAGTAATATAAGAACCGGTGTTTTCAAGTCTATAGAAACTCATCCTGTAATAAAATATTTCCGGGAAGGTCTTATGGTAACAGTTAATTCCGACGACCCTGTTATGTTCAATACGTCTGTTACACAGGAATATCTTTTACTTGCCAGGCATTTCGATTTAACGATAAATGATTTGAAACAGCTGAGTCTCAACAGCATCAATTCATCTTTTATGAATGATAGTAGTAAAAAATTAATGAAAGACACTTTTGAAAGGAAATGGAAAGATATAGAAGGTGTAACGGATAAAATGGGATAATTATACTTATATTTTTAATGAAAGAGGTGCAGATAAATATGTTGCGAAAATTATTGATACCTTTAATAATGTTAATTATATGTTCATCTGTAGCATGGAGTCTTCCTGAAAATGAAGAAAATTTAAAAGAAGATGAACTGGCAGGTATTACCCTGGGATTTTCTTTTGAACAGGTAAAGAGAATTCTCGGTGAACCGCAGTTTATATCGGAGCTGGATACTGATAAACCCGATGTAAAGCAGGTGGTATGGGAATATAAAAGCAAAGGTGTAAAGATTTTGTTTGGCACCGGACAGGCAGAAGTTATAATCCTGGAAAAACCATGTAATATTCCTACCCCCAGAGGTTTATTGATAGGAGATAACTGGAGAAAATCCCTTGAACTTTACCGCTATTGCAGTGCCTATGTACAGAATATGGGTTATCAGATAGGTATAGTATTTACTCTTGAAGAAGACCTGAAACTTTCCATAGCAATACCATCTGACAGTGAAGAAATTATGACCATAAGTCTCTGGAGAGAGAAAAAGAGTGAAGAGTGAAAAGTGAAAAGTGAAAAAAGTGAAAAGTGAACGATAAACAGTACGTTTACACAGTAATATAACTGCTCACTGATAACTGGTCACTGGTCACTGGTCACTGGTCACTGCTCACTGATTAACCCATCTTGTTTCTCCGAGAATTTCTGCTAACTGACCGGGATCGTCTTCAAGAGCATATCTTCTTGTAAAATAACATTTAAAAACAGGAGGACTTTCAT
>DAIOEN010000035.1:0-43945 GCA_036746235.1 Vulcanimicrobiota bacterium
TGGACCATATTCCCATAGGGTCATGTTCAACCCAGCCCGGTTTCGGATAGATCTGAGGAAATTCTTTCTGGGCTACAGAGACTATCTGCCCGTCATGATTGAATAATATGGCTCTTGAACTGGTAGTTCCGGCATCAAGTGATAAAATATATTTTTTCATTTTTCACAACCTCTCTAAAAATTTAACATGAACCAATTAATTTTTCTGCAAGTTCCAGGAAATTTTTGCCTCTTTGAATTTGAAGTTTTGCATCATCTATCGTTATAACAGCCATAACATCATAGTCCCCTGTAGTCCTTGCAGTTTCCGCATTAATCAAATATCTGTGAAATTCTTCCGGTATTTTCTTTGTTTTAGCAAATTTTTGCCCGAAAGCAGCAATGACAGCAGAATGTTTTGAAAAAACAAGACCTTCTCCGAGTAAAAGGGCTTCTGCAACATAAAACATGGTGTAATAAGCTCTGGAAACAGAAAAATCATAATAGCCCTGTTCTAAAAGTAACTGTGCAGCGTTCAAGCTGTTTCTGGCCTTTTTTATAAGGGAGAACTGTTCTGAAGTCATAGAATGATTCCTTCTCTGCGAACATTTAACAGTAAAGGACTCATTTCTATTTTATAACGTTCTGAAGACAGGAATATACATGAAACAAGAACATCATGTTTTAAAGAAATTCTGGCAGTAATGTTTCCTGCTCTTTCTATTTCTTCACCGGGATTTACTGTACCTTCAAGAATAACCATAATGTCTATGTCAGAATCATAACAATTCTCTTCACGGGCATGAGAACCAAAAAGAATTATGTGAACAAGCCTTTCCCCGTAAAGAGATTTTAAAGAATCGCTTAATTCTGTTAAAATATTCCGTAATTTCTGATCCATTATATTTAATCCTTTTTTTATGTTCCTTCATATATATTTTACCATGTCTTCAGTTCATTTCATAGTATTTAGAGTGAAAGATGAAAAGTGAAAAAGATTGGATGTTACCTGCTATTCACTATTCACTAATCGTAAGAAAACATACTCCCTATGGCACCCATAATTTCAAACACATGGTATAAATAACAGCACCGATAATTCCTCCAATGAGAGGTGCAAATACCGGTATGGGAGCATATGACCAGCCTGAATCCCTTTTTCCCGGTATGGGAAGAAGAAAGTGAGCGATTCTGGGGCCTAAATCCCTTGCAGGATTTATTGCATAACCTGTAGGACCTCCCAGACTCAATCCTATGGCAAATACAAGTACGCCTACAAGAAATGCACCCATATGTTCTATTTTATTATGTTCATCTGTAATCCCAAGCACTCCTATTAATAATATGGCAGAACCTATGATTTCAGTAATAACATTTGAAACATTATTCCTTATGGCAGGCATGGTACAGAATATGCCGAGTTTTGCATCGGGATTATCTGTTTCTTTAAAATGATCCATGTAGGAGAGATATACAAGAACTGCGCCACAGAAAGCACCGGCCATCTGAGAAATAATATATGGTGGTACAAGAGACCACGATAATTTTCCAAGAACTGCCATGGAAAGAGTTACCGCCGGATTCAGATGGGCACCGCTTACCCATCCCGTTACATACACTGCCACTGCTACACCGAAGGCCCATCCGGCAGTAATTACAATCCATCCGCCTCCTTCACCTTTACTTTTTTTGAGCAATACATTTGCCACAACACCGTCACCGAACAGAACCAGTATTAACGTACCAAGAAATTCTGCTACATACAAACCGAGATTTTCCATGTTTAATCTGCCTTTCTTTATAAATTCCGAATGTTACGGGGTTATTGACCCGAGCATAAGCATTTTATAAAGGTCTTCCTTCCGTCACGCGTCACGAGAGCAGTTATGTATTATTTATGCTTATCTCGGTAATATATTATAATCCAATAGTTATGAAAAAAAAAGAGAGGAACATAGAAATTATTCTATTTGACATTTTATTTTTTATTTAATATAATATCAATATGCAATATCGGAATGCAATATTGACAATCAATAAAAGGAAAAAAAGCGCATGAGTGAAGATAAAAAAATAATGGGATTAAACAGGAATGTCTTTTTTACAGGACTTGTCAGTCTTTTTATGGATTTCAGTTCTGAAATGATCTATCCCCTTGTTCCCGTATTTTTAAGTTCTGTCCTGGGTGTAAACAAATCTTTAATAGGGCTTATAGAAGGAATAGCAGAAAGTACCGCCAGTTTTCTGAAGGTATTTTCCGGCTATCTTTCAGACAGATTAAATAAGAGGAAACTTTTTCTTATTGCAGGCTACGGTATTTCCACACTATCGAGGCCCATAATTGCCATGTCCGGTTCCTGGTGGCATGTTCTGACCTTTCGTTTTACAGATAGAACAGGTAAAGGTATAAGAGGAGCTCCGAGAGATGCCATTATAGCTGCTTCCACTCCTCCTTCAGAGATGGGACGGGCCTTTGGTTTTCACAGGGCTATGGATACGGCAGGTGCAGTGCTGGGGCCTGCAGTAGCCTACATTATACTCTTATTATTTACAGGAAATTATCGTCTTGTTTTCTGGCTTTCCATGATCCCCGGCATCATTGCAGTATCTATAATTATTTTCTTCATAAAAGAAAAAAAATCTGTTATAGGAAATAAACCTGTACCGGTGAAACTTTCCTTTAAAAATTTCGACTGGCGTTTCAAAGCTTTTATAGTTATTGTAACAATTTTTTCACTCGGCAATTCGAGCGATGTTTTTCTCATATTGAAGGCCACTCATACAGGTGTAAAAGAGTATTTAGTTCCCATTCTTTATCTTATGTTCAATCTCGTCTATGCCCTTACCTCTGTCCCTGCAGGTATTATATCTGACAGAACAGGGAAAAAGAGAATTATTGCCTTTAGCTTTATTCTTTTCGGATTTATCTATCTTGGTTTTGCCCTTGCTACAAAAGTATGGCACATATGGGTTCTTTTTATTTTCTACGGCATATTTATGGGACTTACAGAAGGTATTCAGAAGGCATATCTTGCCGGCATCATGCCTGAAGGCATGGCAGGAACAGGGTATGGAATATATAATACCTTTACAGGAATTGCCATATTACCTGCAAGTGTTATAGGAGGATATCTATGGGATAGATATAATCCTTCTGTAACATTTTATTATGGTATGATTACAGCTTTTATTTCTGCCATATTATTTTTAATAATTTTTACAAGAATTAAAGAAAATACAGAGAAAAAAATATAGAAAGGACGTTTATATGGTTAAAGATTTTTTTCTTGGTTTTATAAAAATACATATTCTATATCATGCAGGGAAAGAACCTGTTTACGGTACAGGTATCATGGAGGAATTGATCCGTCACGGTTATAAGCTCGGGCCGGGGACCCTTTATCCCATACTTCATAAACTTGAAAAAGAAGAATATCTGAAAAGAACTGACAGAGTAGTAAATGGAAAGGTAAGAAAATATTATTTTATAACTCCGAAAGGAGAAGAAGTTTTAAAAGAAATTAAAGGAAAGATACTTGAGCTTGTAAATGAAGTTATTCTTGACAAGTGAAATCACCCTATAAAAGAAAAGGGGACTGGCATGTCTGAAAAAGAAAATTTTACTCCTCCGTCATTACTGTCATTATTCCTGTCCTTCCTGAGACTTGGAGCTACATCCTTCGGAGGGCCTGCCATGATAGCATATATACGCAAAATGGCAGTAGAAGAAAAAAAATGGATTTCAGAAGAGACCTTTCGTACCGGTCTGGCTCTCTGTCAGACTGTACCGGGAGCAACAGCGATGCAAACAACTGCCTATGTGGGATTGAAAATAAGAGGAATTGCCGGTGCTCTGGCAAGCTTTACAGGTTTTGCTTTACCTGCTTTTCTTATTATGATGATCCTTTCAGGTTTATATCAAATCAGCCATAATCTGCCTGCTGTAATTTCCGGATTTAATGGTCTTCAGGTAACAGTCATAGCTATTATTGGCAGTGCAACTTTTTCAATAGGAAAAACTTATTTAAAAAACTGGAAAGATGTTTCCCTTGCTGTCTTTGCTGCCATTCTGTACGGTTCAGGTGTAAATCCTTTTTATGTAATACTTTCTATGGCTCTTACAGGCATAATAGTTTATTACAGAGAAGCTTCAGAAGAAATAAAAAGTACATCCACAGAAGACAGGCCTTCTATAAGAGATTTTTTGATGCTTTTATATTTACTCGCTTTATTATTTATTTTACTTTTCTTTTTTCATAGACGATTATTTGAACTGGCCATACTTATGTTCAGAATCGACCTTTTTGCCTTCGGTGGAGGATTTGCCTCTCTTCCTTTGATGTTATACGAAATCGTAAAGCTTCGTTCCTGGATGGACGAAACTACATTTATGAACGGTATTGCCCTGGGGCAGGTAACACCTGGCCCCATTATAATTACTTCCACATTTACAGGTTATATACTTTACGGCCCTATAGGAGGACTTATTGCCACAATAAGTGTATTTTCACCTTCTTTTCTCATTGTTACAGGTATTGAACCATGGTTTAACAGTCTCAGACGCTCTTCCTGGTTTAATAAAGCCATAAAAGGTATATTATCTTCTTTTGTGGGACTTCTTCTTGTAACGACTCTTCGATTCGGATTAAATATACCATGGGACTTATTACGTATAATAATTACACTTGCAGCATTTATTTCCCTGATGTTTAAAGTCGATATATTATGGGTAGTACTGGCAGGAGGCATTATTTCAGTATTTTTGTTATAGATTTTCCTGTAAAGTCTGAGAAAGAATTCTCTTCCTCACTTCCATGAGGCTTTTACCCAGTTTATCTCCTCCTTTACCATCATACCAGCCCCATAGTTTATCATTTGTGATAGACTGTTTTATGGTTTGACTCCGTAAACTTTTATACTGAAAACAGTGCTTTTCGTATTTTTTATTATATCCATAGAGATATCCATCTTTTCAACCATATCTTTTATTTCTGTATAATTGAATATATATTCTACAGGAAATAGTGTTTTTTCAGTTACTTTCACCTCTGTAAATCCAGTATTTTTTATTATCTCTATATATTCCTTTTCTTTTATTGCTCCTGCAATACATGCCGCATAGGCTTCGGCAGAATTTCTGATAATCTCTGGAAGTTCTTTTTCTAAAACCAGATCGGATATCATAAATCTGCCGCCTGATTTTAAAACCCTGAAAATTTCCCTGAAGGTTTTTATCTTGTCAGGTACAAGATTTATAACACAGTTTGATATAACTGCATCAATAGAATTATCCTCAACAGGTAAATGTTCAATCTCGCCGGAACGGAATTCTACATGTTCATAGCCCCCTTTTTTTGCATTTTCTCTTGCTTTAAGGAGCATTTCTTCTGTCATATCAACACCTATGACTTTACCTGTTTTACCGACCTTCTGAGCAGCAAGAAAACAATCAAAACCAGCACCAGAGCCAAGATCCAGAACAGTTTCTCCTTCTTTTAAGGAATCTATAGCAAGAGGGTTTCCACATCCAAGACCGAGATTGGCACCATCAGGAACACTTTCGATTTCAGTGCCTGAATAGCCTATACCAAGACTGTAGTCTTTCGAATAATCTGCAGTAGAACAGCAGGATTTTCCACTGCAACATTCCTTAGAATTTTCTCCTCCTTTTGCTACTTTGCCATATCTTTCTTTTACTATATCTTTTATCTGCTCTTTTTCCATATAATTGGACCTCCATAATTTATTTATTTTTTTCTGGTTTATTTTCTTTGGAATTTTCTTCTGCAGAACCTCCGCAGTTTTTTACCGGCCCTCAGCATCCACCCGGTTTAATTATAGCTTCCCATATAGAAGCCAGTATAGTTTTTTTCTCTTCTTTCATGTTTTAAACCTCCTTAAATTTTTATAACAAATTCACCGTAATTATGGACTTTAAAGGTTATTTCTTTATCATCATTTTCCATTACATTTTTCTCTATATATATTGTTAAATCTTCCACTGAAAATTGAGTAAAAAATTCCTGATTTTCCGGTTTTTCCATAAGACCTGCCAGGCCTTCAAGTGCTCTTCATCACCCCTCCATAAACTGACGGTTAGTAATATTCATCACTCCTCCGAATTTACGGATATAATTTTTAAGCCATTCCGATGGTATGTTCACTGTCATTTATTTTCACGTCCGAGTAAATCTAAAACATTTTTCTCTATATCATCTCTGACTTTTCTGAAAAATTCCATATCATGTCCTTTCGGATCATCTATCTTCCATTCGATTTTATTTCCCGAATAAATCACAGGACAGACTTCTTCAACAGAACAGCATCCCATAGTTATAACCATATCATAGGAGGAAAAATCTTCTGGTAATCCTTTTGAAGTCTGCCCTGAAATATCTATGCCCTTTTCCTTCATTACTTCAATTCCCTGAGGATTTACTATGCCTGAAGGACATGAACCTCCACTTTCTGCAATAAATTTGCCACTGCCATGATGGTTTAAAAATCCTTCAGCTATCTGGCTCCGGCATGAGTTTTCATTGCATACAAAAAGTATTTTTTTCATAACAATAGTTCCTCCTGCAAAATTACATAATCATATTAAAAATATAACCCACACATATAATCCCTGCTGTAACTATAGCTATATAAATTAATATTAACTGAATCTTCAAAACCTTTTTAATTATTATTATTTCCGGAAGAGAGAGAGCTATTACTGACATCATAAAAGCCAGAACTGTTCCCAGAGAAGCACCTTTCTCAAGTAATGCCTGAACAACAGGAATTATACCTGCAGCATTGGAGTACATTGGAACTCCGAGTAATACAGCCACAGGAACAGACCACCATGACGATTTTCCCATAATAGAAGCTATAAAATCTTCAGGCACATATCCATGAATAAAGGCACCTGCGCCTATTCCCAGTAAAATATAAGGCCATACCTTACCGATAATATCTCTTACTGCTTCTTTACCTTTATCGATACGAATAAACCAGTCTAATTTTTCTTCAAAATCCGATGTGCCTGTATTTATTTGATAAACCCAGTCCTCTACAAATCTTTCCAGTTTCATTCTTCCAATAATCCACCCTGAGACTATAGCAATAAAAAGCCCTGTCACCATATATATAAGAGCAATTTTCCATCCAAAAATAGCAAATAAGAGTATAAGTGCTACTTCATTCACCATAGGAGCAGATATAAGAAAGGAAAGTGTTACTCCAAGAGGAATTCCTGTTGTAACAAATCCTATAAAGAGAGGAACTGCCGAACAGGAACAGAAAGGTGTAACAATACCTAAAAGTGCAGCAAGTATATTTCCTATATATTCTTTTTTACCTTTAAGAATTTTTCTTGTTTTTTCAGGGGAGAAAAAACTTCTTATAATACCCACTACAAATACTATTAATGTAAGAAGCATAAACACTTTTGGCACATCATAAAGAAAAAATTCTATAGATTTACCTGAGTGGCTTTCTTTAGAAAAGCCGAGTAAATTATATGTAAGAAATTTAGAAATACTATCAAGACATAAATAAAGAGGTATCCATACCAGAACTGACAGTAAAATATAATATAATTGCCTGTAAGATTTTTTTTCATTTTTCTCTACAATATTTTCTGACATTTATATCTTCACCGGTCTTTCCATTATAATCTTTCAGCTATCAGCAGTCAGTTTTTATATAAAAAATCTGATACTTGATAGCTGAAAGATTACATGTTATTTAACCCATCCTTTAATCTCTTCCTTACCTGGCACACGACCGGCACATATTACCTTCCCGTCTATTACAAGAGCGGGAACAGTCATTACACCGTAAGACATAATCTTCTTCATGTCCTGAACCTTTACTAATTCTACATTAAGACCTTTTTCTTCTATTACCTGTTTTACAAGTTCATAGGTTTTTGTACAGTTTGCACAGCCCGGGCCTAAAACTTCTACTTTCATTTTCTTTACTTCCTTTCTTTTAAACATCTAAACCGCCTGCCAGAATATATAAAATCCTCCAAGAACAAAAACAATACCGCTTACTTTTTTCATAATTGCAGAAAAACTCCCTATTCCTCTGGTTTTTGCCAGTTTATCAACAAAACCCACACTTATTCCTGCCATAAGAACAAGAGTCCAGTGGCCTATGGCATAGAAGAGTAAAAGCGTTGCCCCGTAAAGAGCTTTCCCTTTTACTGACGCAAGGGCAAGAATGCCTATAAGAGCAGGTGTGGCACATGGAGCAGAAGCAAGGCCAAAAAGAAGACCAAGGATAAAACCACCGAGAATTCCCTTCTGTTTCGGCCGTATCTTCTGTATCGGTGCAGGCACCGGTATATTTAAAACACCCAGTAACTGTAATCCTGCTCCCACTGCCACAAGGGCTATGGCTATATAACCCCATTTACCGAAGAGCTTCATAAAACCTCCGACAAAACCTACAGTTGCACCGAGAAGGGTAAAACTTACTGTCAGTCCTATGACAAAAATTATGGAATAAGACACTGCTTTTCTTGTGTCTCCTTCTGCATATCCTCCTATAAAGCCTATGACAAGTGGTATTATGGCAATTACACATGGACTTGCACAGGAAAATAATCCCCCCAGGAAAACTGCTATATATGCAATGGCAGGGTTGGCATCAATCAGACCTGTCAGTTGATTGGCAATCTGTTCCATTATTTTATGAATCCTTTTTCTTTGAAAATTTTCTTTATATCTTCTTCCGCCAGAAAACCTTCATGACGGTAAACTTCTTTTCCCTCTGAGTCATAAAAAATCTGGGTAGGAATAACTTTTATAGATACTTTCATAACTTTTTCTCTGTTTTCCTTTATCTTTACATCTATAAAATCCACTCTTATTTGCCCTTCATATTGTTTCTGTAGAGATTCCAGCACGGGAACCATTTTTTTACAGGCTCCTCAGCCATGAGAACCATAATCAACCATAGCTGGAAATGTTTCGTCTTTACTGGCAGATGTGCCTGTGCCGGAAGGTTTGTTTTTTATAAGGTACATTCCTATAAATACTGCCACGACGATTAATATTATTGATGTTTTGAATACCATATTTCTGTTCATAAATTATTTAGATAAACTGCCTCCTCTAAAGCTTTATTTTATTCAATTAAAAATGAAGATTATACCTTTGAATATCTCCTGTTATTTATCAAATTCAACTATACAGGCAGGTAAAACAGTATCTTTACTGATATCATTCCATAATGGCTTATCTTTCATACCGGGCCTGTAAAAACACATAGCATCTTCTGTGCCTTTATAATTATTCGGCTCTCCCTGTGCCCAGCTGCTGTATTTAATTTTTTCTCCTTTAATCCATTTCCACATTCCCTCTTTTTTATATCCTCCTATCCAGGGGCCGCATCCGTTACCGGAACCATCTATTACCCATAATTCTTTCTTTTTACATATTAATTTATAAATAAAATTATTTTCACTTTCCGATGTTATTGTTGCAAGATATCCTCCTGAATCTTCGGCTGCTTTCTTTGCATCTTCCCAGGTAAAACCCCAGGGAACAGGCAAAACCTGATAGGAATGACCGTTACCTCCGTCACTTTTTGACCATATGGAAGGGCTCACGGCCCCGCTACAACTGCCTGGCCCTCAGCCTCCGGCATATGCAGGACATATGAGTGAATACAGGATTGTCAGACAGAACAGGGATGCCAGTAATATTAAATAATTTTTTTTATACATAGTATCTCTCCTTTTTTTGTAATTCGTAATGCGTAATGGGTGATGCGTAATGTGTCATTATACTATTTACTTACCCTGATTGTTCCCTCGCTTATTCCTTCTTTATCACATTGCCGCCATACACGGATAGTCCCCTGAGCATCTGTCAGTTTTATGTCAAGAACTATCTCGAACACTCTTTTACTGACCTGTTTCCATTCCCCCTTTTTTATTAATTTTACTCCTGTGTAATCGAAATTTACATCTTTCAGTTTTTCCGGGCAGTTTTTATGGGCCAGTTCCAGAGTTACCTTTACGGAAGCCATGTTATTACTGTTTACTTTTATCGCCGACGGCTCGAAGGTAATGTCACAGGCAAAAAGTTTTTCTCTGTTGAAAACAAGTAATATTAATAACAGGAGTGGCAACAAAATGTTTGTTTTTTTCATAATTAAAATTCCTTTCAAAATTGATTTTTTATTTATTACAATATTTCTCGACAAACCATGTACCCTTCAATTTGAATGCCACATTTACAAGACTGATTAAAACAGGCACTTCAACAAGAGGTCCTATGACTGCAGCAAAAGCCTGATCTGAGCCGATTCCGAATACTGCTACTGCAACGGCAATGGCAAGTTCAAAATTATTACTCGCTGCTGTAAAGGAAAGACTTGTACTCTGTTCGTAATTCGCTCCCATTTTATAAGAAGTAAAATAAGAAACAAAAAACATAATAATAAAATAAATTACAAGAGGTAGGGCTATAAGAAGCACATTGAGAGGGTTTTTAACTATATAATCCCCTTTTATTGAGAACATTACAACTATTGTAAATAAAAGAGCTATAAGTGTTATTGGACTTATTTTCGGGATGAATTTTTCCTGATACCAGATTTTATCTTTTATCCGAAGCAGGCTGTATCTGGTAATCAAACCTGCTAAAAAGGGAATTCCGAGATATATAAACACACTTACTGCAATCTGGCCTATTGTAATGGGAACGGCAGTTCCCTGTGTAAGTCCGAGTGCTTTCGGGAGAAGTGTTATGAAAATATAGGCATAGACGGAAAAGAATAATATCTGGAAAATAGAGTTGAATGCCACAAGTCCTGCACAGTATTCCGTATCGCCTCCGGCAAGCTCATTCCATACTATTACCATGGCAATACATCTGGCAAGGCCAATCATTATAAGACCTTCCATAAATCCCTGATGAACTCGAAGGAAAATTACTGCAAGTATAAACATCAAGATTGGCCCTATGAGCCAGTTCTGTAAAAGAGAAATGGCAAGGATTTTTAAGTTTTTAAACACCTGAGGTAATTCTTCATATTTCACCTTTGCAAGAGGAGGATACATCATGAGTATGAGGCCTATGGCAATAGGTATTGAAGTTGTTCCTATCTGAAACCTGTTTATAAGCTCCTTTAACTGGGGAACGAAATAGCCGAGAGCCACTCCTGCTATCATGGCAAGAAATATCCAGAGTGTTAAAAACCTGTCCGGGAATGGTAGTTTTTTTATAGCCGATTCAGACATATAAAATCTCTCCCTGTAATTTAAATTTTCATATAAACATATATTAATATGAACTGAAAAAAAATAATATAAAATCTATTTACATTTACATTCAATTACTCTCATGTTTTTTGAAAGTCCGGCCAGGTTATTACATTCCGCTTTAAATTCTTCCAGTTCTTCAAGATTGGAAGCAATAAAATTATTAAAAGAACTTAAAAAATCTTCAAGAACTTTTTTATTCAGAGAATAATAGGCCCATTTACCCTCATTTCTTTCCCTTACAAGCTCTACTTCTTTAAGTCTTTTAAGCTGCTGTGATACAGTGGGCTGTTTTAACCCCGTAACTTCTTCAATCTCACAGACACATAATTCTTGACATGTAAGGAGTTTGAAAAGTTTCAGTCTTGCAGGATCACCGAGTATTTTTAATATATTCACATAATTATGTATTTTCATAATATCTCCATAAATTCTCATATTATGATATGATTATATGATGAAATAAAATTCCTGTCAAGAGAAATTATAATTTGAAGAAAATCTGGCATAATATTTGTCGTACTGTCCATATTCTCTCCCTCTTCTGGCAGGAGTACATCACAGGGAGAATTAAATACTTCACAGGTCTTACCTTCAAGATAATTTTCAAATTTAGTAAGGAGTCGCCTGAGGTATCTCTGATGGTTAAGGGTCGGAGCGGGACTCATATCATAAGGCTCTCCTTCTATTATTTCCCATCTCTCTTCATCAGGCCAGGTAGCATAATCTGAATAAGTATAAATCTTTTTTCTTTTTTTAATGGATCTGCCATAAATATCAACTCCAATTAATATTATATTACCATTTTGCATTTATTATGTATATAAATTTAATGGAAAAAGGGAATATAGTATTTCTGTAATACGACTGTTACAGTGAAAGGAGTGATGTTTCAATGCAATGTAAAGAAGGCAGCAGAACATATGTTTATGAAGACAGAATAATAACCGGCGGAACTGTTATAGTGCCGGAAATGAACAATTGCTCAATACCGCTTAAATCTACGGAAGTAAAAGGAAATATTAAAGGAGTAATAGCAGAGATAGAAGTAATACAAAAGTTCCATAATGATCTGGAGAAAAAAATAGAAGCTGTATATGTATTTCCCCTGTCAGAGAAAGGTTCGGTACATTTCCTGGAAATAAAAGCGGGGGAAAGAATAATAAGAGGAGAAATAAAGGAAAGGCAGGAAGCAAAACAGATATATAATAAAGCAAAATATGACGGAAGGAAAGCTGCCCTTCTTGAGGAAGAAAGACCCAATCTTTTCACCATGTCAGTTACCATTGAAGCAGACCAGGAAATAGAAGTTAAACTAAAATATTATGAAACACTTAAATATGAAAATAATGAATATGAATTTCACTTCCCCATGACAGTTACTCCCAGATATATCTCACATGAAGTAAGAGATGAAGAAAGAATCTCTCCTCCCATAAAAAGTTTTGATGAAAATAATAAGAGACATATTCATATATCTATAAATTTAGATACAGGTTTTGAAGTGGGAAATATCTATTCTCCGACACATAAATTGTATATAGAAGATAAGAGTAAATCTGTAAGAAACATAGAACTTGCCGGAGAGGGGGAATTACCGGATAAAGATTTTGTTCTTAAATATGCTTCTAAAGGTGAAAAGATGGAAAATACCATGTCTTTTTACAGGGAAAAAGGCAAAACAGGAACATTTATGTTAAATATTACACCGAAATTTGAATATGGCCCCGGGGAAATAGTAAAAAGAGAGGTTATATTTGTTCTTGACAGATCAGGTTCTATGTCCCTTTCATCGGGCCATAATGTAATTATACCTCCCTTTTACGATAAAATTCTTACAGTTCTACAGATTGAATTTTACAGTTTTCTGGACTATATTGACAGGCTGGAAAAAGATTCTGACTCTTTATCCATACAAAATAATCTGGAAAAAATTAAAGAAAAATCAGAGAATCTGCAGAAAATTATTCAGTCCCTGAAAAAAGAGGCATCCCTTTTCCGCACCAATACTGCTTTAAAGAAACTCGAAACATTTGAAAATAAATTGAGAAAAATAATGGAAATAACATCTGATACACAGGATAGCCTTTCTTCCCATATTTCAGAAAAAAATTATTCTATCCTCTCAGATTCCCTTTTTCAGGTAAACATGGCTATGATAAAAAAAGAACTCTATGGAATTACAATTATTCATTTTGCTCCGGAAGTAACAATCTGTGATACGTTAAGTGTTATGGATCAGGCAAAGGATTCTTTAAAGAAAGCCCTTAAAACACTCAGGGCAGGCGATATATTCAATATTATTACCTTTGATGACAGAGTAGAAATACTATCAGAAAAATCTCTGGAATTAAATGAAATAACTCTTATGATAGCAGATAATTTTATAAACAGCACATATGCAAGAGGAGGAACAGACATACTTTCTGCAATGAAGCGTGCCCTTTCTGTACCATCATCAAAGTCACATTTAAGACAGATTGTATTCCTTACAGACGGATCTGTAGGGAATGAAGAATTTGTTTTCGGAGAGGTAGAAAAATCTATGGGAAGAGCAAGAATATTTACCTTTGGCATAGGCCCTTCGGTAAACAGATATCTCCTGGAGAAAATGGCAAAATCTGGAAAAGGTTCTTCCTATTTTATAACAAATCCAGAAGAAACAGGAGATACTATAGAAAGATTCAGTCTCCAGACTTCAACTCCTGTTCTTTCTGACATTACTCTTGACTGGGAAGGAGTCAGTGTATCGGACACCTATCCCTCTACCCTGCCGGATCTCTATACAGGACAGATCTTTAACGTATTCGGAAGATTTCATTCGGAAGGAAAAGGTAAAGCAATTTTAAAATACAGAACAGGTGAAGGAGATTTTAGAGAAGAGTTAGATGTGGAACTCCCCGGAGGAGAAATTTCTTATCCTGCAATAGAAACTATATGGGCAAAAGAGAGAATAGATTATCTTCTGGACAGACAGAGGGAAAATCCTAAAGAAAGATCTTCTCTGAGAGATGAAATCCTGGGACTTGCCCTGAAATATAAAATCATTACTCCCTTTACATCCCTTGTGGCAGTGGAAAAAGATAATGAAGAGAGAGAAAGAGAAGAAATTATAACAGTAAAAGTTCCCCTCCTTCCTCCTGCACCTGTGCCGTCCAGCGAAGGTGTAGTATATTGTAAAGTAACTCCCGGAACAGGAAGTATTTCCAGAGGAACCAGAAAATCCGAATCACTTCTAGGATATGATCTTTATTCCAGTACAGGAGAAAGTTTCTGGAACAGAGTATCAGACAATGCCGGTTTTATAAGTTCCATAGGAGACTTTCTCGTCCCTGATCCGGGAGCAGAAGTAACTTCCAGATACGGCTTTGATCCAATGCCGGGGAAACAGATGGCTATAAGTGCAGACCTGAATGGAGGTCTTATAAACCCTGATGAAGCTAAAAGGATAAGAAGAGAAAAAGAAGCTGAATATGAAAGGGAATTAAGAAAGGCAAGGGGCTGGTTCTATTATGCGAGATTGATATTCTTTACTCCTCTTTTCATATTGCTTTATATTATTACGGCCATAATTACAGGAGCAGTAGATATATTAAACATGTTATTTAATATAATAAAAGGATTTTCTAAATTTCTGTTTAAAAATAGTGAGTAGTGAGTGGTAATCAGGCATTATGCATTTCGATTATAGGTGAAGGGTGAAGATTGATGGGAGTTTATAGTTTAAGGTTTATAGTTGAGAGTTAGCTGGTTTTAAACTCTCAACCCTCAACTATAAACTTACTGTCACTCCGGATTGTTTTATTAACTATGGAAGATTCTACAAAAAATCTATCTCTTCAAAAAGGAAAAATCCTTGAAGGAAGATATGAAATAATAAAACTCATAAAAGCAGGAGGTATGGGAGCTGTCTACAGAGGGTATGACAGAACTCTGGAACATATCTGTGCCGTTAAGGAGCTACTTCCTTCCTCTGATGATGAAAAAGCCACAGAATGGTTCAGGCGGGAAGCAGAATTACTTGCAGGCCTGAACCATTCCGGTATGCCGAAAGTAACAGATTATTTTATTTACCATGGCAGATATTATCTTGTCATGAATTTTATAGAAGGTGAAGATCTACATAAAATACTTGTTAAAGAAGGAAAACCCGGCTTATCTGAAGAGAAAGTCATTGAAATTGCAATAGCGATTTTACATATTCTTCATTATCTTCACAGCCAGTCACCTCCTGTTATATATCGTGATATAAAACCGTCAAATATTATGATAGATAAAGACGGAAGGGTAATGTTAATAGATTTCGGCATTGCAAGGGTACTGACAGACAGAGATATAAAGAACACCACTGTAGGAACTCCCGGATATGCACCGTTAGAACAGTACAGAGGACAGGTAGAACAGAGGTCTGATATCTATTCTCTCGGTGCCACAATGCATCATCTCCTTACAGGTAATGCTCCCATACCATTTAATTTTGTACCTGTAAAAAACGTTAATCGTAAAGTTTCGGATGAAATAGAATCCATTGTCATGAAAGCTCTGAAGGAAGAGCCGGAGAATAGATTTTCTTCTGCAGAAGAAATGTTAAAACTTCTGGAAAGACTTGAGAAAGGAGAAAAAGATTTACCTCTTGACTGGCTGGATAAGGGAGATATGTGTTTTGATCGTGGTAAATATGAAGAATCAATAAAATATTACGATAAAGCCATAGAGCTCGACAGAAAAGACGGAAGAGCCTGGACTGCCAGAGGTCTTGCCCTCCATAATAAAGGCATATACAAAGAAGCACTTAAATGTTATGACAGTGCTTTGAAATTTGAACCACATTATCTGCTTGCCTGGCGGGCTAAAGGTCTTACATTGAATAAACTCGGGAAATACAGAGAAGCAATCGCCTGTTATGATAAAGCCATAGAGCTTGACCCAGATGACGGAAGAGCCTGGAATAATAAAGGCGTCATTTTAAATACTCTTAAGAAATATGAAAAAGCTGTTATATGTTATGATATAGCTTTAAACATTATACCTGATTATATAAATGCGTGGAATAATAAGGGAATAGCCCTGTATCATCAGGGAAAAACAGAAGAAGCTCTGAAAAATTTTTATAAAGCTATGGAAATAAACCCTTCCTTTGAAGACGGAAAGAAGAATCTAAAATCTGCCCTTAAGGTTTTCAGAGGGAAATTTCCTTTTGATCTTGCCAGGCCGGGTCATCATCTCTGTGAACAGGGCAGATATGAAGAAGCAATTGAATTTTATGATATGGCTTTAAGCATTAACGGCGAACATATCATTGCCCTTTATAATAAAGGTCTCGCTTTATGGGAATTAAAAAAATACAACGAAGCCCTTGAATGTTACAACATGGTTCTGAAGATAAACCCCTGTCATGATATGGCATGGTACGGTAAAGGAAAAGTTTTTCAGGCCGTCGATGACTATGACGAAGCTATTAAATGTTATGAAACAGCAGTAAAAACAAATTGCAAAAATAAACCGGCAATCCTCGATCTTGCCTTTATGCTGAACAGGAAAGGAAGATATGAAGAAGCCCTTGGGCTCTATGATAAAGCCCTTGATATTGACGAAGAGGATATTTATGCACTGAATAATAAAGGTTTTGCTCTTTACAATCTGGGAAAATTTAAAGAAGCACTGTCATGTTACGATAAAGTGCTTCATATTGCTCCGCAGGATGTAACAGCCATACATTATAGAGAACTTGCAGTAACTATGAATAATATCAGAAATGCTGAAAATGCATAATATTTCAAGAAATTTATATGAAAATCGTGAAGTGCGGACAGAGAGGAACTTTCTCATGCTTTGCTGTGACCATCCGGTCATAGTGTCTCCTGATGATATTCTCCGATAATTTCAATCAACCCGACAATATTGTCATTCAATAATTCTAAATCCCCGGCAGGTATCCACCATTCAGTATGTGTTTTTCCTCCGACTTTTTTCACGGGATACCGGTCCATAAATTCTTTCTTTACATGAAATTTTGTTACATACCCCGTTCCTGATTCTTTTACATTCCAGTTCTGTGCAATCTCCCTTGCATATTCTTCATTTGTAACAGGATAAAATATTGGTTGTTCGGGAAGCCTCGGAGGCCATCTTTTGAAATTATTTTTTTCAAGGAGTTCCATCTCTTTTGGGCCTGCAGGCCGGTAAAGTGTTACTGTATTCACCGGTTTATCCTCCTGATGTAATCTTCTATCTGCCTCTGAATAAATAAAGCATCTTCAGGTTTTTTTATATTTGTAACCATATTCAGAATATCCTTATTTTTTAAAATACAGTTTATTTTATAGGCCACAGGAGTGCCATCTGAAAGTTCTTCTGCAGAGTAGATTTTTTCTATATCTGATAATTTAATTTTTGTATTTCCATATCCCGGTAAAGGCCGGCATTCAAGAAAAAATTCACCGTTTTTAAGTTTTATAAAGGTTTTATTTACAAAACAGGCGAGAGAGTAGTAATTCATAAAAGCTACTACTGATGCACCGAAGAGGAGTAGTAAAAACAATCCCAGATAAATGGCCAGCATAATTACAGAGGGGTTGCTGAAAATATGTTTTATTAATTTTACTGCCCATATTATAAAAGAAAAAGAAAGACATATGTCCAGAAAAAGTGTTAAGAAAACAAGGAAGCCATCTATGTTAAAAGGACGAATAATAGAGAGTTCTCCGTCTTTTCTGTCTACTTTTATATATGATGGCACAGGAAGAAGTTCATATGTACAATAAGAAAGGGTAGAGCATGTTTCGCAGACTCCAATCATTGTGCGGATATCTATATGGTTTTCAGGAATTTCTTTACTGCAATGGGAACACTTCATGTCAGTTACCAGTTACCAGTTATCAGTGACCAGTTATTGGTTATCAGTGACCGGTTATCAGTTGCCGGCTATCAGTTTTACCAGTAGTTTATAATTTATACTTAAAACTTAATTCCTTCTCTGGTCACTGGTCACTGGTCACTGGTCACTGGTCACTGATAATTTACTCTTCATAAGTAAAAACGGTTACTCCTCCCGGAGGAATTTTTATGTCGCCGTCTTTCCCCGGTTCTGGAGACAGGGAAGGTCTGTTAAGATAATATTTCACTATATCTTCTTCGAATTTTATTGTTTTCTCTTTTTCCAGATCCAGATTTGCTATTACTCCGATGATTTCCTCGTCATTACCGGGTTCGGACACAGACAGGAACAATACCTCCGGAACTTTTGTATCTATAACTGCCATATGGCTGTTCTTTTTAAGAAGAGGTTTTAACTCTTTTATAGCATCGTTCAGAGTGAGAATTTCTCCGATAAAATGTTTTTTATTTGTCCACTCGCCGCTCAGTCCGGCAGGTTTGCTCATAAGGAGTAATCTTTCCGCATCGGGGTTTTTCGCTCTCTCTTCTTCAGACATATATTCGTAAAATCTGTTTGCTTCTGCTATATGTGTGGAAAGTCCTACGTTTATGGTAGAAGTGGCAACAAATTCCGTTCCGAAGACCGGATTAAACAGGAGAGGTGAACCTTCCTTTGCCGATACGATTCTGCAGAGAGTGTAATAAAGAAGAGAAATCCTTCCTGCCTTTACTGAGTTTACAGGAGCAAGGGTAAAATCGGGAATTCCGTCTTTTAACGGGGCTTTACTTAAATCCCTTGTGGCAGGTGTCTGACCTGTTCGTTTGGTATTGTAATTATCAGTAAAACCGAACATCTTTCCTTTATATGTATCAAACTGGGAGATTTCTTCAAATAGTTTTCTCATATGTTTTATATGGAACGATACCGTTTCTTCAGGATGGGTTTCATATGCTTTCATTTCCTTTGCATCACTGTAAGCAGGCTGACAGTAGGAAAAAACCTTGCCTGTTATTACAAGAGGAGTGTCTACAAGATATGTAAACCCTGCACCCAGATTTTCTTCCCATACGTTGGGCAGAACTTTTCTTATCTCTGTTTTAAGATCTTCAGGAAGGGCATGACCCATGTCCAGAACAAAAGCATCTACTCCAATATTTTTAAATTTATCGAAATAACCTGTAATCATATCCCATACAGGTTTATTTCTATATTTCTTTTCTATTTCAGGTTCTACATCTTTAAAGAATTTAGCAGTAACATAGGTAAGGATATTCATTACAGGCAATTCTTCATAGGTAGGGTCTGAATAAAGTTTCAGATATGTCACATCAGACCAGAAGGGCTGAATCTCAAATGGTGTATCACAGAAGGCAGGAAGCACTTCTGCTCTTATATCTTCATTTATTTCTCCTTCTATTTTTTTCCCGTTTTTATCGATTTTATAGTAATATCCTATAAGCTTCCCTGTTTCACCATCTCTTTTTACCATGTCAGGAGTCCTCAGGAAAAACTCTGCATATTCTTTATCTGTTTTATTTGCATCTATTAAATCTTTAAATTTATAATTGCCGCCGTAAATTTTACTCTTATATTCATTGAAAAACCATTCTTCGAAGGCGGCTCTGTCGGCAAAAGTCCTTTTACCAGTAGAGGTTTCGTACTGATATTTTGGGCTGTAATAATCAGGCATTCTTTTATTGGAACCTTCTTTTATCCAGTATCCGTAATCAGGATGTTTTTCAAGAACCGTTGAATCTATGGAAACCGTTCTCGGTATAACTTCCTGAACGACTTTCATATCCAGGGCATGTGCCGCTTCTATAAAGGCTTTATACTGTTCTTCTGCTGTCTCTTCGAACATGGGATCTGCAAGAGTCGGTTCTATGGTGAAAGGATCTTTTATTGCAAAGGGAGAGCCCAGATCGCCTTTCCTTCCGTAAATTCCTATTTCAGTTATTGGCTGAAGATGAACCGTATTATATCCCAGAGCCTTGAGATAGGGAAGAATAAGAATATTTTTTATAAATGTTCCTGTTTCCCTTGTTCCTTCCGAATTAAGGGTTATGTCTTTCCCTTTTTCTGTTCCTATATAACCGTCTCCGTCAATGTCATACATGGAAAGAACTCTTGGAAGGAAATTTATTGCTATTGCTCCTGTTCCTGTTTTCAGATCTATTTTTTCAGTCACTCTATTTTTTTCATCATATTCTATTATATTATTTATAGTAGTTTCTATGAGATTATACGGAGATTCAACCGGTACGGGATTTACGATGTCACCGGAAGAAACCAGTTTTTTTAGGTCTTCTTCTCCTCTGAGAGGGTTAACGGTCCATGCGCCGGGTACATAGTATTTTTTATCTTTAAAAGTGTTTTTATGTTTTTCGCATGATGACAGAATGGAATTAAGTGCCGGATAGGAAAGATCCTTCTCACTGGCAGATAAAGACGTTAACATAAGAAATAGAATTAAAATAGATACACATAAATATTTCATTTTTATTCCCCTTTATGTAAAAATTTGTTTCTACTTAATTTTAGACACATGTAAAGGTTTATCCTTTGAGTTTGATAGAAAAACGAAAAAAAATCTGTTATGGAGAATGGTGAAGAGTGAAAAGTGAAGAGTGAAAAGTGAGTCGTAGGGGCGAACTACTGTGTTCGCCCGGTACCGATGAAACTACGCGTCACGCGTCACGCGTCACGCGTCACGATTTATTTGACAATTATTTCTGTAACTTTACTTATAAGTAATTCCATATCGTATGGCTTCTGAAGAAAACCTGCCAGACCTGTGCCGGAGTATTTTTCTGTAATTTCCTGTTCATTATACCCGCTTGAAAGTATTACAGGTATATCTTTTTTGAGCATTTTCATTTCAAGGAATGTTTCTATACCGTCTTTTTTCGGCATAGTAAGATCCATGATGACACAGGTAATCTTATTATCTGAATATGGAGAAGAATATTTACGAAATATTTCTATTGCTTCAATACCATCGGAGGCGTATAGAACATTAAATCCATGACTTACAAGTATTCTATCAAGTACTTCCAGAACTGAATATTCATCATCTACTATAAGGATAGTTCCTTTCCCGCGATATTTTACAGCCTTCTTTTTTTTCTTTTTAACCTGTTCCACAGAATTTTTAGTTACAGGGAAGAGCACCCTGAATTTTGTTCCTTTCCCCGGTTCGCTGAATAATTTAATGGCCCCTCTGTGTCCTCTTACAATACCGAGTACAGCAGCAAGCCCCAGGCCTCTCCCTGTAAATTTTGTCGTAAAGAAAGGATCGAATATTCTGGTCTGGCTTTCTCTGTCCATACCACAACCTGTATCTGATACTTCTATATATGAATAAAGACCTTCAGGTAAGTTATCATCAAGGTAAGTTTCATTCAGATAATTTCTGTCACACTCTATAGATCCTGTAGATACTGATATAAAACCGCTCTGATCTCCTATTGCTTCCGAGGCATTTATAATGAGATTCATAATAATCTGACGGATCTGCGTTGCATCACCTTCTACAGGTTTTATATGTTCACAGAGATTATATTTCAAAAGTGCTTTTTTTGAAATGGAAACTTTAAGCATATGAGCCATTTCTTTCAGTATATTATTCAGGTCAAGAGGCTCAATAATAAATTTACCTTTCCCTGAATAGGCAAGCATCTGGCGACAGAGTTCTGCTGCTCTCCTGGAAGATTTCTCAATATCCATAAGTCTATCCCTGGCAGGAGATGAAGAAGTAATATCCATCATCGCAAGATCGGTATTACCAAGGATTGCCATGAGAATATTGTTGAAATCATGAGCAATACCTCCTGCCAGTATGCCAAGGCTTTCAAGCTTCTGAGTATGAAGTAACTGTGCTTCCAGTTTTTTCCTTTCTTCTTCTGCTTTTTTAGTCTCAGTAATATCACGGATAATGGTGAGAACCTGACATACCTGCCCTCTTGCATCAAAAATAGGAAATTTTCTTGTTTCTGTCCATAAATAATTACTGGAAAATTTTATCTCGTCAACCGTTATTAAAGGTTTACCTGTATTTATTACCTGTTTATATTCATTTTTTAAATTATCGGGAAGTTCGGGAGCTACGTCAAAAAGATGTTTTCCTTTAAGTTCACCATTTATGCCTGAAATTTCATTACGGAAAGCCTGATTGAAAAGTACGAGACGTAAATCCAGATCTACAACATGAACAAAGTCTTTAATGGCTTCAATTGTTGTACGATACAGGGATTCACTTTCTTTGAGGGCCTCTTCTGCCATTCTCCTTCTTACTATATTCTCCCATTCTCTTAAAACTCTTGTAACAATTCGGTACATATCGGAAAGGGTATCAGAGGATTTTACGACATAATCTATAGCTCCTGCTTTTATAGCTTCTACTGCAAGTGTTTCGTTGCCATAACTTGTCATTATTATTACCGGGAAATCCATCTTCCCTGAGACCTTGAGTATTTCAATCCCTTCTCCGTCAGGAAGTCGCCAGTCAGTAATCAATACATGAGGTTTGAAAATATTTATTTCAGACCTTGCCTGTTCTATTGTAGGAACAATTTTAGTAATAAAATTACCGTCTTTATCCATCAGGGATCTGCTTATTAATTCACCGTGAGCTTCATCATCTTCAACTATGAGTATGTTAAGCATATCTTCTTTCATAAAATTACCTCTATATACTCTGTTAAAACGGCTTTTTATTCCATCCGAGCCAGTAAAATCCCAGTTCATTCATCATTGTGGTAAACTTATCAAAATCCAGAGGTTTTACAAGATAACTGTTTACATAATTACTGTATGATTTTGTAATGTCTTTTTCCGCTTCAGAAGAAGTAAGTACCACTACAGGGATTTTTCTGAGTTCTTCAGATGTTTTTATTTCTGTCAATACTTCAAGTCCGTCTATTTTCGGCAGCCTCAAATCAAGTAATATCAGGTTTGGAAGCGGATTTTTCTCCGGATCTGAAAAATCTCCCTTCCTGAAAAGGTAATTAATTGCTGCTTCTCCGTCAGATACCCTTATAATTCTATTGGCTACCCTGTGCTCTTCAAAACTTCTCATAACGAGTTCCGCATGGTCATCATTATCTTCTACCAGAAGTATTGTCAAAATGTCTCCTGTCATTTTTTCCCTTCTTTCAATGGTATATTAAAATAAAATGTAGAACCTTTCCCTTTACCTTCTGATTTTACCCATATATGTCCGCCATGAAGTTCTATAATTCTTTTTACAATAGCAAGACCTATACCGGTACCTTCACTTTTCTGTTCAAGTTTTTCAAAGAGACCGAATATTTTATTGTGATATTTCTCTTCTATACCTGTTCCGTTATCCTTTATATAAAATACATCTCCTCTGTCAGTGTTTTTATAGCCGATATTTATCTCAGGTTTATCCTGGTTTCCGGTATATTTTACAGCATTTTCTATCAGGTTCTGCCATACCTCTCTAATCCTTATTCTGTCGGCATAAACAGAGGGCATGTTTTCATCATAGGAAAATTTTACTTGCTTTTCTTCGAGAAAACCATTTACAAGCTCTGCAGCTTCTTTTACAGAGGAAGACATGGAGAATTTTGATGAAGGATTTATGATTCTGCCGATTCTTGAAAGCTCAAGTAAGTCTTTCAGTAAATATTCCATTTTGTCTACCGCATTTGAGATCCTTTTTATATCAGTCTCCATTCTGTCAAAATTACCTTTTCGTCCGTCGGAAATAATATGTCCGAGGAAACCTTTGATTGTAATAAGAGGACTTTTTAAATCATGAGAAACAGTATAGGTGAATCTTTCAAGCTCCGCATTTTTTGCTTCAAGTTCAACGATCTGTTTTTTTATTATGTCACCGGAATTTTTCCTCTGCAGAAGTCCCCACATGCCTTCCATTAAAAGAGTGAGTTGTTTAACATCTAAATAATCATAATCATCTTCTTTATTTCCTACTCCTGCAAGAGCAACTATTTTATCGCCGCTGAAAACAGGAATATTCATATGCCTTTTTAATTCAACATGTCCCGGCGGGTAGCCTTTTTTGTCAGGATTATCTTTTTTATAATCATTTGTTATAACAGGCTTTCTCTGTCTTATTGCTTCTCCCCATAGTCCCGTGTCGGCAACCTTATAGACTAAAGGATACTGGCACATGGCACATTCTTTCATGGCAGTTTTTGACCATGAATGCATGGTTAAAACTGTTTCATCTTCATTTAAAAAAGCCAGATATCCGAGTTTGCTTGCTGTAAGTTCCACTGCCTTTTCCATCGTAAAATCCAGAATTTCCTCAAGAGGCCGTTCCTGCATACGTCCCAGGGTCAAAAGGGTTTCAAGGCGATTTTCGTTCATTCGTAATTGTTCTTCTGTTTTTTTTCTTTCTGCTATATCTCTTGCCTGCTTGATATTCTGCATGGCAAGCAAAGAAAGCTGATTCGCTATGAGAAAGAGAGCTTCTGCAACCTTTTTAAACTGTTCTACAGGCATCCTTTTTACCTCTTTTAATGCACTGTAATATTCTTTCTCATCTGCTCCTATTTCCCTTGCATAGGCCATCATCGTTTTCAGGTTCATATCCTCATTAATTACCTGTCCTATGAGCCAGTTCGCCACATGCCTGTCACCTACTCTGATGCTTGCTCCTGCATCCCATAACGAACCGCTCAGACATGGCTGAACAACAGGGCCTGAAGGATTGTATTTACCTATTACAGCATCGGAATGATAACAGTTTGCTCTTCCTTTCGGTGTTTGTCTTATTATATCATTGCAGAGTCTGCAGAAATTACTCGGTCTGGTAATAGGAGTGCCGTCAATTTCAGTTATAATTGACGCCACACCTGTAGCTTCCGAAAAAGTATCCTGAATTCTTTGTATTTCTTCTATATGGAATAGATCGCGAAAGGTTATATTATCAGTATCTACAACAGGTTGAGTAAGAAATATAAGTTTTTGTTTGAGTGTTTCCTGTAATTTTTTTCTATCCGTAATATCTTCAGAAATGATAAAATATTTATTATTTTCCAGCTTTACCAGGCGAAAGAGGATACTCCTGACATGGCCATCTTTACACATCACATCAAAGTTTCTGATTACAGATTTACAACTGTCAATTTCCTTCATGCTTTCTTCCCAGTCTGATATAACTTTTTTTCTGTAATCCCTGTCAGGATAGGCAAATTCAAACCATTCCTTCCCTGCAGGTATATCCTGAAGTGTATAGCCAAATACCTTTATAAACTCTGCATTTATGTATTGAATTTTCGAATCTTCCCCCAGAATGACTACAGGGAAAGGAAGAAATTCAATAATCTTCATAAAATTTTTTTCGCCTTCAAGCTCACTGCTTTGAAGTATTTCAATTTTTTCGTGAAGTTTTTTACCAGTTCTTTTTCGCAATGACTGTTCTCCTGAGTTTTTCAATATACTATAATTTAAGGGTACAGGAATTTTTATTTTTAATGTCGTAAAATAAGGTTTTAGATAAAAATTATGTAGAAGCAATTTATCTAAATAATTTATAATTATAATAATATATGGTGGTGTTAAATAATATAAAAAAGATTACATTTCGTTATTAATTTTAGAAGCAATATTTATTTTTCATTTTTAAACACAATTCATTAATAAATATTAAATATTTATTGTATTTTATGAAAATTTTTAATATAATAAATTAAGAGGATTAACATGATGAAAAATAATGTTAAAGCTTTTACTCTGGTAGAAATATTAATATCTCTTTCAATTATAGGCGTGGTTGTTACGTCAGCTCTTGGTCTGTTTATAATAGGTTCAAATTCGATAAAACAGGCCAGCACACATCGTGATGTAACATGGATTATGGAGAAAAAGTTGAGTGAGGTAAAAGATCTTTACGAAAAATATCCTCACAGTAAATATCCTTCCGGTGTAACATCGGCAGAGATTTCAGATATAATAACTAATGTATCGGAAATACTTCCCGATACAAATCCGGTAGACTTATGGTCTTCATCAGGTCTATCTTCTATGAGCGGAATGGAAAAAATAAATAAACTTTCTTATAATTTTATTATCGCCTTTTACAGTGATAATGATGAGATAAAACAGGTAGGAATAGTTATCACATGGTATGATCCCGTAACCGGTAAAGGTAAACAGGACAGTTCTACCATATTTATTTCCAGGGATGATTGATATATGAATATATGTAAAAAAGGTGTAACTCTTGTAGAATTAATTATTGTTATCCTTATTTTTTCCTTATTCATGATAGTTATTTATTCTACACTGGATGTGGGGTTTAAAATGTGGAAACTTGGAGAAACCAGAACGGATGTAGAATCTAAAAGTGAATCCTTTATAAGGAGAATGGCTATGGAAATCAAGAATTCCAATTCCTATGCCATAGTTTTTAACGAACCTGATGATGCGAATTCAGTCTATCATTCAGATACTCCCTATATATGTTTTGAAGCACCTGTATATAACGGGCAGGTAGCATATAAAGAAGATACAGGAGATATTCTCTGGCAGGGATTTATTTTATATTATGCCATAAAAGATCTGAATGATCCGAATTCCAGTATTCTTTACAGGAGATATGTGCCCCATGAAAGTTCATCTCCATATTATTCCGATACCAGTGCCAATCCTCAGATGGCAGATCCTAACTCTGTAAAGCAGTGGATAACAGAGAGGCCTCCTCTTTCACTGGCAGGTCAGTCCCTTACTGCATGCGGTAAGGTTAAGAATGTTTATTTTAATTATAAAAATTCTCTTGTAAGTATGAAATTTGAATTTGAAGAACATGTCAGAGGCAGTAAAACTTCCAGGGTTATGATTGCCGGAAAGGCTTCTGTATATAAATTTACGGTAGAAACATCTGTAAAGCCTGAAAATTAGGAGGAAGCTATATGTATTATGGAAAAAATGAAAAAGCTATAATGCTCATCTCAGTATTAATACTTATTACCATTCTTATGATGCTTGTTACTTCCATGTTATTAATTGCCACTCAGAATTATAATCTGGCAGGTATGGCGGATAAAAAAGCTAAAGCTCTGAGATCTGCCGAAGCAGGCGTAGAATATGCTCTTTACAGATTGAATAACGATACGTCGTGGACTCCTTCCGGAGACATGTATGTAGATATGTATTTTTCTCAGGGTGAAAAAGCAAAGATTATTGCTTCGAATTTTAGAAATAATCTGAAGGGTAGTACAAAGATAGGTTCAACACCTCCTTATTCGGCAGAGGTTTTATCGGAAGGCAGCTATAAAGGGCAAAAGGTCAAAATGAAGGCCATATTCGTCAGAGATGATATGAGTCAGTATCCCCTTGCTTCAGAAGGAAATTTATTGTTAAACTATCAGGAGATTAACGGTGAAAAAAAGGTTACAGGTAAGAATAATAGTCCGGGAAGACTTCATTCTAACGACAGAATGATTGTGTGGGATCCATACTATGGCAATGTGTTCCTGAATTTAAACGAAGGATTTTTATCTTCTGTCGGTAATATGGAATATAATAGATATAACTGGGGAAAGCCTCCTTTTGATTATAAAGAACATGTAAATCCTGCGGAGATTGCCAATATAAATATAGGCAGTGTCGTAAATAAACATACGGGATATCACACTATATCAGGCGACAGATATTATCTTGTAGGTTATTTTGAATATTCTCCCGGTAACTACTGTATTCCTCATGAAGGCCCTGCTGCTGTTACTTCCCAGACTACAGATGTAGATTACTGGGATCAGACGAGTGATGATATGGTATACACTCATCCTTATAAATACGGTATAGTGTCTTTTACAGAAAGTTCATGTGAAAATTTTATGAATAATTACAGAGAGCTTCAGAGTATAGGGCCTGATATTACTACAAGTATTCATGAAGAGAAAAGAAATTTAAATTCTTCAAGAAATTTACTTGATTATTACACAGATCTTACATTCGGAGAAATTTACAGCACCGGGTGGGAAGACACTATGAATACTCTTGGAATGACCTATTCAGTAAATCTTGACGGAGGGATTGTAGTAACAACATTACAACTCAATGATAATACCTATTGTTCCGGCGCACTGGGATTATTTGAAACTCTCCGATTTGACTGTTTTAGAGAGGGCAACGGTGATATAGGCGATGCCCGTTTATTGTCCTTCGTAAAGCCAAAACTAAAATTGAATCTGAATAATAAAAACCTCTATAGTGAAGGTGAAATCTCACTACCTTCTATAGATAACGGTACTGTTGCATCAAATGATTCTGTTTATATTTTATGTGATCATGGTGAAAATATGACTGTTCTTGCAGAAAACGATATACGTATGTGCATAAAAGACCCGACTCCAGATGTAACCACAGAACCTGTTTCCGACATAGAATTAAGCGGTTTACTTTATGCAAAAGATAATATTTATATCGGTACTCTCATCTGGCCTCAAAAAGATTACAACTCATCAGTAGTTTTTAAAGGCAGTATAACGGCCAGGGAGAAAGATCCAAACAATAATATGTACTACCCCAGAACAACAAATTCCGATTATGGTTTATCAGAAACTAACATAGCTTTAGCACCTGAACTTTTAGACACTATTACCCTTATTCATGCAAGTAATGGAGTTCAATCTCTTGTATCAGGGAGAGGGAATAATTTCCGTATAAGAAAAGCTGCCACTATGATTGTGAATTAGTGAGTCATAATCAGTGAGCAGTGACCAGTGACCAGTGACTATATTACTGACTTGAGCATAAATATGTGTCACGAGAGCAGTTATATGTTATTTATGCTCATCACAGTAAATAATATATATCATTCACGACTCGGTATTCACCCTTCACTACTTTTTTTCCATACGGGTAATTACTCCGCTCCCTGGCGGGTATGTAGGAGTGGCAGGTGCAAGAGGAACAGGCACTTCTGTAGGTTTAACCTGCACATCTGAAGGTTTCAGGGAAAGTTCGTTTCTGGCACTCATGTAAGAAGGATCTATTTCTATAGCTTTTTGTAAAGATTTTATCCCTTCATCAGTTTTATTTAACTGCATCAGGGCTAGTCCTCTGTAATGCCATGTTTTCCCGCTGTGAGGATTTAATTCCAGAGCTTTATCATAACATGTAAGAGCTTCGGAATAGTGATTTATGGCAGAGAGAGCTGCACCTTTATATATCAGGAGTTCACTGTCTTTCGGATGAAGTTTTAACATGTCATCATAATAGGTTATGGCTTCTCTGAATTTTTTCTCTTTGTATAAATCTATGCCTTTTTTAATATATTCAGCAGTTTCTGTTATTTCTTTAGCTGTCTGTGAAGGTTTTATAGACAGGGAATTTCCGTCTTCTCCGTTGTTTTTTACGGTCTGACAGGAAGTAAGGAGGCATGATAAAATTATAATAAATGCAATATATTTATACATAAATTCCTCTTACTTTTTCCGTAAGTTATGTTTTATCTCCCTGTAATTTTTATGACCAGCCTGTGATGAACCTGGAAAGATATATCAGGTCGATAATAGTCAAAATTTCCGGAGTATTCTGCTTCTGCCTGTAAAGAACCGGCGCTCTGAGTCAGTTTTCTGAGGACAACTCCGTACCCGTCCAGTATCTCACATACAACAACTACATTATCAACAGTTTCAGAACCGGTATTTTTTATTTTGAAAGAGACTCTGTACGTATCGGCATTATAATAACTTGTGATTTTGTTCTCTATAAACTTTATATCCTCGACAGATGCCATTACCTGTGCCATTAAAAAAATTACAAATATAGTTAAAGATAGTAAAAAAAATCTGCTTTTCATAGTGGTTACCGCCTTTCCGATTCAAGTTTTACAATATATTCGGACGCTTGAAATATATCCTTTTCCACCGGTTTCCCGTCTTTTATTCCTCCTGCATTCATATCATATAGATGTAAGATTACATCAATTTCTTTCTCATGACCTTTTCCCTTACTCTGCCAGTATTTATCTGCTTTATCCAGAAGAGAAAGTCTGTTTTCTATGTCTTTTTTTGCCTTATCCAGAACCTCTTTTTTTACTGTTCCTTTTTTATAAAGCTCTTCTACAAGGTAAAGTTTTTTGTTCAATTCCTCTCTTGTATCCACCCCTGTACAGTCCCATTCCTGAATCATCATCGGCTCATAACAGCATGGCAGTTCTACTTTACCTTCAAGAGTGGTACGTAAATTTTCACTGTAAATAAGATTGATTGCCTCTGCAGATATTTGAGAGAGATACCTTTCTTTTATGAGTTTCTCATAAATGCCGGCCATGGATTTTTTTTCTTTTTCAACTGTGCTGTAAATATCCTCGAAATTTTTCACTTTAACCAGATCCATTTCATCCCATTTTTTGACTATTTCCTTCCATCCTTCTGTTTCATAAATCTTATCTGCAGAGACAGAGTCATTTCGGGCAATAATCTGTGCCACAGCAGGTTTGTCAGCAGGGGAACCATAACTGCCTGTGACCATCAGGGAAAACATAATAGAAGCAGTGATAAGTTTATTTGTTTTATCAGTCATGTAGACACCCTCTTTTCTTAAATGTGACGCCTTATAGGAAGATAAACTATGAATTATAATATCTTCATTAACGATCATACCAGATTTTGATTGTAAAATAAAGTATAAGATGAAGTAAATCCCAGTTTGTTTTATTTATAAACTGTAATAAGGAAAATTTAAGAGATAATATCCCTGTATTCTTCGATTAAATCTGAAATATCCTTATCATCTCTAAATTTTTCCAGATAACTAAGACCATTTTCTTTTTTAAACCATAGAATATTCTCAGCAGCCAGCAGTTTTATCTCACTCTTTTCACTCTCCAGAAAAGACAGAAGAATGGAAAAAGACTCTTCTGTCCTGTAACAATAGAGAGTAGATATTAATTTTTTTATAATCTTCTCTGAAGGCGATTTCAGCAAAAAAATTATATCCTTTACATCTTTTATCTTACCTTTGCTCCAGAGTATCATATCATCAATCTCACAGAGTATATTTATAATTTCCCCTTCCTCCTCTGTTGAACCTAATCTGGAGAGAAGTTCGTCATATCTATTCAATCTGATTTTTATGGATTTGTAGCTACCTTCCTTTATACAGGCAGGACATAAACAGAGTTTCCTTCCGTGGGAGCCGGGAAAATATCTCCATCCCACAGTCTGAGGTAATTTTTTGTATTTAATAATATCCTTTAACTCTACTTTTCCGGGTAAAATTACTTCCCATCCTTCTCCTGTTTTATTTTCCATGGCAAGTTTTACCGCCTCACCTGCAGATATTTTAACATGTTCTTTATTATAATGGCCGCACCATACGTCTTCTTTATTTTTTATACGAAAATAAATTCCGGAAATATTCTTACCCTCTGCCCATCTTTTCATTTCCCTTACCCATTGATGGGACATGTAATAACTCTGTGTAACAGGCATACAGAAAACCCCGGAGGGAATATTTTCATTTATTTTTCTGCCCTTTATACCATTTTTCTTTATATTTTTTATGTTTTTTTCCTGTGTTACATGGAGAAAGACAGACAATTACATTTGCTCCTTTAGAGTTCAGGTTGAAATTCTTTAAAAAATAATAGAAAAACTGTGAACAGTGAAATTGGGACAGTAAGAAGGATATAAATTTTGATATAATACAGGAGCCAGGTGTAAGGAGATTTACTTTTTTATAGAAATATGGAAAATTATTTTCCTCCGGCAAATTCATTCAATGTCATATATTCCAGATCTGCCGTCGGAGGAAGAGGATTTTTCCAGTTTTCTTCTTCAATCATTTTCTTTAATTTAGAACCGAATTCAACACCGAGTCTGTTTATATGATTTTCCTGTTTATCCTTTTTTTCCGTGAAAAGAGATCCGAAGGTTTCGACTGCTGCAACACTTTTTGCCATCCATTCAGGTCTTACGAGGCTGTAAAGGGCGAGTCCTGCAAAGTGATACCATGCGCCGAAATTATCACCTTCAGGCTTAGAGTCATTTCTTATATATTGAAGTTTTTTCTGTAAAGGCCTGTTTCCCCTGTCTGCATCGAAGAAATCCCTTCCAAGGACATTTTCTGCCGTAAGAAGTGTGAGATAGAGGTCTCCTTTATTAAGAACATAGCTTTCCCTGAGTACGTCATCGATTTTTACGGAACGATCTGCATATTCCATGATTTTCTTTTCCAGTTTTTCTTCCTGCCCTGTCTGGGCAAGATAGGGAGTAAGGCCGCATGCAAGCATAATAAACAGTTTGCTTCCTCCGAGAGTCGGTGCCGGAAAGTCCTGTTCTCCTCTCATGAAAGCTCCCACTCTCTGCCAGAATCCTTTACCGTAGCTCATATATTTTTCCGCATCGGGAGACCATTTGTGTTCCTGTCCAAGTGACGGTTTTATATCAGGGTTTTCCTGTATTATTTTTATGAATTTATTGCACAGGGCATCTATGTTTACAGGTTTTTCTTTTCCTGTTGTAAAATCAGGTTTCTCTATTTTTACTTTTTTCTTTCCGAAGCTGAACATATCATGAATGAGTCTTTCAGGTGCTCTGTCTATCATTCTGATTAAGTGGGCATCTGCTTCAGGGTCAATATATTTAAGTTCTTTCTGGACTTTCGGCCTCAGGTGATAATCGGGATCGCCTCTCTTTACAAGTTCAGAAAAGGCCAATCCCTGGGGGCCTCCTGTATTAACAGTATCCATGACAAGCTGTTTATTCTGTTCAGCTTTTTCCATAAGGCTGTTTGCCGGTTGATTTGAAAGTTCTCTGACAAAATCTGTTATGGTCTGTTCCGATGTATTATTCTGGAGATGTGTTTTTTCAAATACTTCAGCTCTTTCTGCCTGAGCTTTTATATTTTTTAAAAGATCTATTTTGTTGAGATCTTCCTGAAATGCTCTACTCTGTCCCGTGTTTCCTTCCGATTTCCATTCGTCAACCGGTTTTTCATTAAGTCTGGTATTGCCTGACGGTATTTGCTCATTTTTTGCAGATTTTGTAAGAAACGGATTTACTGTTAATGACATATGTTAATCCTTTCAAATAAAAATATATTACATAATAAATCATAATATATTATCTGAAAATTGCAAGGATGATTATGTTAAAAAAATGTAAACTTTTATATGTAATATCTACTGTCATGAGAACAAATAACACATAACTGCTCTCGTGACGCGTAACGTGTAACGCGTGACTGGAGGAAAACCTTTATTACATGTTTATGCTCAGGTCAGTATTTATAAATTATTATAAGTAATTTCCTGAAGTATTGCTGTATCTATATAGATATTACCCTGTTTCGGAATTACTAATCTTCCCATGAATTACGTTCCTTTTTCAGATAATCATCAACTTCTGAGGCATTTTTAAACAGGCCGGGAGTTTTTCTTGATTTTACAATATCCATTATTGATTTTTTATATATTCCGGCAGGTCTCAGGAATATAAGAACTTCTACATCAGTACCTTCCAGTAATTCAGGAGAAGTTATTTCAATTTTATGTCTGGGTAAAACATTTGTTTTTATATGTAAAGCATTCTGCATATTACATACTCTCCTCTCTCCTATTATTTTACCACACATTTCCTGACTTAGAGCCTATCCGAAAAGTCATCAAATACCTTTCAGTGGTGACAATAAATATTACTTTTCGGATAGGCTCTTAGTACCGCTCCAGGTAAATTAGTAACCATTTTATCAGCTTCTGCCTGACAGGCTCTTACGAAGAAAAATAATTTGCCTTATATCATTTGTTTTACAGACGATAAATTGACCCTTATTTAATTTTTAATTCTATAGAAAAAACGAATTTTTCTTCTCCAGATCCTGCCAGGCAGAAGCTTTTTACGGATACTTTTTTACCTGTTACGGTACTTAGCTATGGATTGATAGTGTGAAAAGTCAGGTAGTTGAAAATTTTTATACAGAAAAAGCTATCCTGTGAATTATCTTCATAATAGTTCACAGGATAGCTCAATGTTATTTCCTGAATCAGTGAAATCCTTTAATCCGTTTAATCCGTGATTCAGACCCTATTTATCGATAATTACCTCCATATCTAAAAAATGGTTTTATCATATTTTATGAACCAGGCCAGATATTTTCCACTAAATTTTATTTACGCTTCTACTTTTTCCCATAAAGAATTCTTTCATATCTCCTTTTGACAGGAAGGTCTAAGCCCAGCCGGAATTTAGTTTTAAAAATTGCCAATTCGTTAAAACTACCACTCAGACAGCGAAATACAATTTTATTAATAGCCGGTTATGCTCCTGAATTTAGAGAAGAGCCTTTTAACGGACCAAAGATGGAAATTGTTAGAGATGCTTTGCAACAAATATTAGAAAAACATGAGCCCTATCCGGCTTTAGTTGTTAATACAGGTTATAAAATATTGATGGCAAATTCCGGATATGAGCAGTTTGTAAAATTCTATGCCGGAGAAAATGCTCTGAAAAAATATGACAATGCCATTAGGCTTTTTTTTTCAGATGACGGCCTGCGTCATTATGTCAAAGATTGGATTTCTGTAGAACACTTTTTACTTGCTCGATTACGGGATGAAGTGGCATCGACTCAAAATGTTGAATTGTCTGGATTGTACAAAGAAATTTCCCAATCGGCAGCCAGTAGTGGAACAATTGATTTTCAAATTGATAATGAACTTCCTATAATGAGTTTGGTACTTGAGAAAAATGGAAAAAAAGCCAGCTTTTTCACTACTATTACAACCTTTGGCACACCTCTTGATTTGACAACTCAGGAACTCCGAATAGAGCTACTTTTCCCGTCAGATGAAGAGACAAAAAATATTTTCTATTGAAATTTATAGTGTTTTGCATAACGTCAGATAATTACAGTATGATAGTGTTGTATGAGTTGTGAATCAAGAATCTTACGAAGTTTAGATAATTGCTGAGCGACTCATACAACACTATAGTATAAATTCTAATAAAGTTATGCAATAAACTATAACAATGTGCCTATAATGAACAGTTAAAGGTCGCTTATACAACATTTGATACCTGGTATGGAGCATTAAAATTATCGAAATTATTGGGAAAATACAATTATCATTGGGTTACTACAATAAATTGGTTATAAAGATAAATTTGATAGCCAACTGGTATAATATCCGTTATTAAAAAGTCAAGTCATAATATGTAGGGATTTTGTTGTTTTCTTATTACTATAATTATACATATAATTTATTACATCCTGTGAAGTATTTTATTTTGTTTGGAATTTATTCTGTATATTGATAAAAAACCAGTATATATTTACAGAAAATATTTTTTGATTTTAAAAATATTTTCTATGAAAAGGCCTCATTCACAAGATTTTTATTGAAATCTTCATTTCTCTGTGATAAGATAATAAAAGGAGAAAATATTCTGAAAACATGGAGTTTTTATAATGCTCAACACCCTGAAAGTCTATGAAGAACTGAATGAAAGTCTTGACAGTAAATCTGCCAGGAAGATAGCAGAACTTATGGGTAGAATCTATGAAGATCTCTTAAACACTGTCACAAAGACTGAATTCAATGAACTTAAAGAGATTGTAAGAGACCTTTCAGAGGCTCAGAAAAGAACGGAAATAAAAGTAGAAGAACTTGTGGAAGCTCAGAAAAGAACGGAAGAAACAATGAAGGAACTTGCAGTGGCTCAGAAGAAATCCGAGGCAGCCATACAGTCTCTTACAAAAAGTGTTAAAAACATTCAGAAGGAAGTTGGAGGTCTGTCCAATACTGTCGGCTTTCATCTTGAAGACCTGGCTTATAAAGCACTTCCTGCTCTTTTATTGAGGGATCTCAATATAGAAGTTAAAGACAGGTTAAAGAGAAAATTCTATACCTTTTTAGATGGCAGGGAAGAGGAGCTTAATATATACGGAAAAGGCATAAGAAAAACTGACAGGAAAGAAGTTTATATCATAGGAGAAGGTAAAGCCCATCTCGGGAAAAAAGATATAGATGTTTTCCTTAAGAGACTGAAAAGACTGGAGAAAGAGTTAAAATCAGAAATAGTACCTTTAATGATAAGTTATTCCATAAGACCTGAAGTTGAAAAACTTCTTCATGCACATAATATGACCTATTATTTCTCCTATGATTTTTATTAATTCCTCTGAAAATATTTCCACCGATTAAGTAAAGAAGGTTTAAATTATGATTAATATAAAGTGTTCTTTCTGTCATGAAGATGAGGGACATGTTGAAAAAATCTTTGTCGGCCCTGACGGTATCTATGTGTGTGATCAGTGTATAGATCTGCTTCATGAAATGCTCAATCTTTCCAGGGAAGAAGAAAATACAAGTGATTTTGATGATAGAAGTAAAATGTTATAACAATTCAGAAAGAAAATTTATGAAACATATAATAAATATTTTACTGTTTCTGCTTATAACATGTTATTCTCTTTCGGCCCAGTCTGCTGATGAACTGAATAAAAAAGGTCTCGATGCCTATAACCAGGGCAGATATGAAGAATCTTTGAAATATTTTGACAGAGCACTGGAAAAAGATGCGTCATCTGCCGACCTCTGGGTTAATAAAGGAAATGCTTATTATAAAATGGGCATAACAGATGAAAAGGCAGTAAATTTCGAAAAGGCCATATCCTGTTACGATAAAGCTTTGAAATACAAACCTGAGATCGATAATATCATAGCCAATAAAGGCTGTGCCCTGGCACAGCTTAACAGGAATGAAGAAGCATTGAAATACTGCAATAAAGCTCTCACGATTAATCCCCGTAATGTCAACGGCTGGAGAGGGAAGGGCATGGTACTGTTCAACCAGGGCAATTTTCAGGGAGCCATTAACTGTTATGATAAAGTACTGGAGATTAACCCTTCTCTTACATGGGTTTATTATAATAAAGGAATTTCTCTCTATAGCCTGGGAAGAGAAGCAGAAGCCCTTGATTGTTACGATAAAGTCCTGGATATTGAACCGGAATTTTTACAGGCTTTAAATAATAAAGGTGTTATTTTAAATAAGTCAGGTCAATATGAAGAAGCTATTCTCTGTTTTGACAGAGCTTTAGAACGTAATGGCTCCTGTGCAAAGTTATGGGTCAATAAAGGGGCATCCCTCTATGGACTTGGCCGGTATGACGAAGCGCTTCTCTGTTTTGATAAAGCACTGGAAATTGACCCTTCCAATGAAAAAGCTCATAAGGGCATGGAACTTATTTTGAATGGTACGGGAGAATAAATCTACTTCAGAACTTTTCTTACCTTGCAGACAAAATCTTTCAGAGAAAAAGGCTTATGTATGAAATTCACTCCTTCGTAGAGTATTCCGTGATGTCCTATAAGGTTCTCCGTATAGCCCGACATATAAAGCACTTTCATCTGCGGTCTTTTAACGGAAAGTTTTTCGTAAAGCTCTTTCCCGTTTGTATCTCCCATTATTACATCTGTAATCAATAGATCTATTGTTTCTCCGTAATCCTCTGAAAATTTCAACGCCCTTTCCCCGCCTGATGCTTCAAATACTTTATATCCGTATTTCTTCAGCATCGCACAGGCAAGTTCTCTCACATGTTCTTCATCTTCCACAATAAGAACTGTTTCATTGCCGCCGCATGGCTTAATCTGTTCCTGAGCCTTTACCTTTATGCTGTCCTGTTGTTCCATTACAGGAAAATAGACTCTGAAATTACTTCCTTTTCCCGGTTCACTGTAAGCATGTATATGTCCCATATGCTGTTTTACGATTCCATATACAGAGGAAAGTCCCAGCCCTGTGCCTCTCCCCATCTCTTTTGTTGAAAAGAAAGGGTCGAAGATTTTTCCAAGGGTTTCTTTTGACATGCCTTCACCTGTGTCACTTATTACCATCATAGTGTAAATGCCGGGACTTACTCCTTCATGGGATTTTACATATGCTTCATCAAGTAACGCTTCTTCTGTTTCAATCAAAAGGGTTCCTCCGTCCGCCATGGCATCCTGTGCATTGAGAGAAAGGTTAAGAATTATCTGTTCTATCTGTCCTTCGTCACCTTTAATAATCTTCAGAGAAGGGGAAAGATTCATTTCAATTGTTATATTTTCTCTTATAGTTCTTCTGAGTATTTTCTCAAAATCCGTAAGTATTCTGTTAAGATTGACAGGTTTCATTGCCAGTGTCTGTTTTCGTGCAAAGGCCAGAAGCTGTCTCGTCAGATCTTTTGCTCTCTTTGCGGCTCTGATTATTATATTTACTTCCTGGCGGAAAGGAGAGTTTTCCTGCATTTCTTCTTCCATTATTTCTCCATGTCCCAGGATAATGGCCAGAATATTATTGAAATCATGGGCTATGCCACCTGCAAGTCTTCCTACTGATTCCATTTTTCTGGACTGAAGCAACTGTTCTTCAAGCTTCTTTCTTTCTGTAATATCCAGAATAACTGCCAGAAATTCCTTCTTCTCTTCATATAACTGTAAATGTAATTCTACGGGATAGAAAGTTCCGTTATATCTCCTGTGTCTTGTTTCAACGACAATTTTATTTTTTTCCCCGGAAATTAATGGAGAGATAAGTTTTTTGAAGGAATCTATATCAAAATCCGGTTTTATATCAACCGGTGTGAGACGTTTAATTTCTTCTATTGTGTATCCCAGGTTTTTTAATGCACCGGCACTGACAAATTTAAAAAGAAGTGTTTCTTTATCAAATATATAAATTTCATTCAGGCTTGAATTAAGAGTGTGATAAAATTGTTTTATTTCTTCTTCTGCTTTTTTTCTTTCTGTTATGTCATCATAAACTCCGAGTATTCCATAGACATGTCCTTCTTTATCGGTAAGAGGTATTTTGGTTGTATCAATAATCAGCCTTTTACCATCCGATTGCTGAAGAGGTTCTATTATATGTCTTTTAATAATGTTTTTTTCCATGACCTCACGGTCATCATCTCTGTAGGCTTTTGCTTCATCTTCCGGCCATGGAAGATCAAAATCCGTTTTCCCTTTTATTTCTTCTGTATCATCTACACCGACTGCATCTGCAAAGACCTGATTACATCCCATATATACGCTGTTTTCATCCTTCCAGAATATAGATTGAGGTATAGAATTCATTATACTGGAAAGCATTGCCCTGTTTTCTCTGAGTTCTTCTTCTGCTTTTTTTCTCTCAAGAATCTCTTTCGCCAGTTGTATATTACCGTAACTGAGAGTTGAAATCACTTCTATTAATTTTACATAGAAATTCATTACCGTATTGACTCTGTCTTTACTCCACCTTGGTACTCTATCAAGGGCAGAAAGATATTCATCTTTATCGAAACCATATTTTTCAGCCTGTCTGGCGAAAAAATCATAATCAGGTTTTTCATCTTCATAGAAAAACTGTCCCAGAAAAAGATTTCCCGCATGCTTACCTCCTATAAAGATAGGAGTAACTATGTCCCACATATTATTTTTACATTTATAGGCAAGGTACTGTCCCTTTTTTACATTCTCCGTGAGATAACAATCGCTTTCTATACAGTTTTTCTGTGTCTCAGGGTGAATACGATGGAATTTTGTACATATATCCTGCCAGCCTGTTCCGACAAAAATATTTCCTTTTAAGTCAATAATACCGACTCCTGTTCCGGTGAGTTTATAAAAATTATTCATAAGCAGTTGTATCTCGGCTGCTTCTATAATATTTTTTAATCCTTCTCCTTCGATTTCATAATCAGATGATAGAATATTTGTTAATTTTAAATGCAGTTTTTCTTCATTTGATTTCATTACATTCTCCCTTTAATTTTTTTTATTTCCTGAATAGTTGCAGATCAGGTTATCAAAAATAGTTAAAAAGCTTTTCTATGAAAAGAGAATAGAAGAGTAAAGCCATCCATCCATCCCAGAGAGTAAGTTCTCTGTCATGAGCTATAATAACAAATATACCTGTAGCCATTAACATAACAGGCAGTCCCAGGGTTAATATAGTTGAACTTACAGGAAGATTTCCAAAAAGAGCAGGAATACCCATGACGGCAAAGGTATTGAATATATTTGAACCAAGAATACTTCCGACAACTATGTCAAAATTTCCTTTTTTACCTGCAGAAATATTTACCATAAGTTCCGGTAAAGATGTGCCAATTGCTACGGCACTGGTAGCTATAATTTCTTTACCGATATTAAAGATTTCCGAGAGTTTTATAACAGAATCAACAGTGTATTTTGCTCCCAGATAAATAAAAAAGCCGCTTATAAGTAATATAATAAAATTTTTTACAGGTATTTTTACAGGAGATTTTTTCTGACTTTCTTCCAGGAGAGTCAATGTATGGCACAGAGAAAAACTGTTTTCTATAATCTGTAAGAATTTGTCTTTAAAATCTTCATGACCTTTGAAATAGATAATATGACCGAAACAGGATGATTTTATGTCAGAACAGGATTTACTGTGAATATTTTTTTGGAGGAAATTTTTTATATTTATTTTTGTTAAAAAATCAGCAAATTTTCTATCTTTTCCAAGAAGTTTTTGTAATCTTTCTTTCTCACAACCTGTTTTAAAATAAAGCAGTCTCTCGAAGAAATTCAGATTTTCTAAACCTTCTGAAATTTTTTTTAATTTTTGCTCCAGAAGTTTTGAATGATTTAATGAATCCTGTTTTTCTTTTGACAGGTTTGTTGCAGTATAGGAAAGATATATAACAAGGCCTCCAATACATATAAGAGCTTCATATAGATTAAAAACTCCGTCCCATACTGTTACTGTAAATAAAAAAGCTGAAAATACAAGTAAAGGTATATCGACCTTTCCTATTTCATAATTGATATTTATTTTTTTACTTATTATGACTGTAATACCGAGTATAAGAAATATATTGGTTATATTGGAACCGGTAACATTTCCTGCCACTATTTCAGGTGAGCCTTCCAATACTGCAATAATAGAGGAAGCAAGTTCAGGTAATGATGTTCCTGCCGCTACAAGGCTTATGCCTATTATAAAAGGAGATATGCCGAGAGAAAGTCCTATTTTTTCTGCAGAATCCACAAATGAGGAAGAACTTTTTATTAAAACCATAAGACTTGCTATAAATACTATTATCCATATAATCATTTTATAAAACCTTGTCAGAACTCACTGTTTTCCTGCAGTATTGCTCAATGGCTGACCTGTTTAGATGGTTCAGGTCTATTGCTTTCTGAAAATATTTTTCCCTTCTTCTGTCTTTTCAACTATATTCCGTTCTGCCAGTTCTTCTCCTTTTTTTATCAGTTCTTCTGACGTTTCTGCCAGTACAGGCATGAGTATTAAGAAAAATAGAAGCGGTAATATTTTTATCAGATTCACGATGGGTAATCCTTTATAAAATAATCTCATCGAGAGATCTTTTGGGCACATGGTGTGTCCCATCACTGTCACGCCAGTATTTTATATCTTCACTGATTGCATCAATTACAACTGTTTCTTTCGGTTTACCGAGAGCCAGAACCAGGAGTATGTCATATCTGTCGGATATATTCAGAGATTTCCTGAGACCTTCTCTGTTTATTGAGCCTATTATACATCCTCCAAGACCCTTTTCTACTGCGCCCAGAAGCATTGTCTGAGCTACTATTCCGTGATCACAGAAGAAATCCCTGCTTATTTCCCTGTCTCCGAGTATTATTATACAGGCAGACGGTCTTTCTCCTTCGGAAGGGCCCGGCCAGTCTTTAAGATAGCCTGCCCAGGCAAGATGAGGAAAGATTAAAGAATTTTTTTCTTCCTCCCATGAGAGCATATATTTAAGGGGCTGCATGTTTCTTGCAGAAGGCGTCAGTCTTGCCATGCCTATAAGCTCTTTAAGAGTATCCGGCTCTATTCTGAAATCCTGATAAAATCTTCTGTAACTTCTGTTTTTTGTGACCAGATCTTTCAGCATTATTGATCCTTCTTTCTTATTTTTTCGAGTAATTCTCCGTAGGAATTTATTTCTAACATGCCCTTCTGTTTCCAGTATTCATAATCTGCCGGCAGAAATTCCGCGCCGATAGTATATTTTATAATAACATAAATAATCCTTCCGTCATGAATTAATTAATTGACAGTTTATGAAAGTGACTATTAAGAAATGAAATTCCCCTGCCGGGACAGCTTGAAATATATCTTCCGACAGGGGAACATTTACTATAGTCCTTTTATCCTTATTTGCTTAGATAATTCGTTCTCACAATGGAGAAACTCGGCTTTTCTGCCCATGTGTCTACACCATACTGTCCGTCTGTCGATGCGGGATTACTGATTTTATATATGCCGTAAGTGGCTTCCTGTCCCTGTTTATAACCCAATGGTTCATTAACGGTCTCGAATATACATGTTCCGAAGAAGGGACCGTTTTTACCGGCAAGAGGAAGAACGTTTACAAGCTGGCTGTCTATATAGGTAGCCTGTCCCAGTTCATCTGTTACACCATTGGCTCCTATGGCAGTGCCCATCTCGAAGAAACAGAAAGGAAGTCCGGGAAGTTGTTCTGGAAACGCTCTCTGTATATAAGCCTGGAGATATGAGCCGGAGTTAAATGGATTAACAGATGCAATAAATCGATTTGTCCATACTGTTGAAAGACTATTATTATCAAAAGCAGCTTTAAGCTCTTTAATCTTTACAATACCAGGGTTTGAAGGATCACCAAAGGTACCAAAACTTACAGGTGATGTAATTGCAATTCTGTTTGCTTCCGGTATTCCTGCCCTGTTTTCAGCTTCTATAATTTTAACCACAGTTTTTGCAATCAGATCTGCTGTTTGACCGTCCTGCCCCAGGTCATATTCATTTCCGACACACCACATTACAACTGCAGGATGTCTGACTTTAGTGGTTGTATTGTAAGCTTCAGATACAAAATTATCAAACCATGTATTAACCTGTGGATCATATAAATGTGATACATAATAGGTATTTACAGAGAAAGCCATATGCATTCCAAGACTGTTACAATAGTTCATAAAATTAATATGATTCCGCCCTGACCCTGACTGATTCATACTGTAAACATGTAGGAAATTAACACCTATTTCCGAAAGTTTACGGAGATCATCTCTACCTTCACCGTTTACTGTGCCCCACCATTTTGCACAGCTGTCATTGCAAAAATCAGCGTCATAATATGTTCCCTGACCATCTCCTTTGAAGTCATGAGGTGAAGGATTATAGCATATACCTTTTATGGGACTTATATTTGCCACAGTCTGAATAGCTGTAGGATATGTTGTACCTCCTGTTGTTCCTCCAAGTGTATAATGTAATATTTCACCTGCAGTTGGAGTCACATTTGATAATGTTTCAAAGGTATGTCCGTCTTTACTACCTACAATGGTATAGGTCTGAGAAAGTTTAACGTCGTAAAATATAGCCTGGCCATTATTATAGGTCTCAGTTGCATCCCAGTTTACTGCGCCGTTAGTATTCATATATCCCAGATCATGATAATCTGCAGGGTATTTGGATACAGCAACGCCTGAAATAGGAATTCCCCTCTGTTCCATAGAACTTGATGTAAGTAATAGATTATGGACAGAGACAAAAACGTAACCTTTATTTGCATCATATGGATAGGAACCCATGACTGATGGCCAGTCTGATGTGCTTATAAGGCTGATATTTTCAGTTGTATTTGTTGAAACAGAGAAAATGTAATTTGTTGTAACATGGCCTGTTGCCGTCACACGAAGTCTATAGGTGCCTGCAGGTACATTTGAGAAAGAATAGTTGCCATCTGTACCTGTAGTTGTCGAGCTGGAAAAGTTCGAGCCCTCTCCTGTCAGTAAACATGATGCATTATTTACACTCGACTTTGGCCAATTGAAAAAATATTAGGGTAGAAATTAAGGGCACTCTGGT
>DAIOEN010000036.1:0-42793 GCA_036746235.1 Vulcanimicrobiota bacterium
TTTAATTTTTAATTCTATATAAAAGACTAATTTTTCTTCTCCAGAGCCTGCCAGGTAGAAGCTTTTTACGGGTACCCTTTTACCTGTTACGGTAATAAGGAATGATATAGAAATAAATGTCACATATATATGGATAAAGTTAATGGTTGAGAGTTGAGAGAATTAATCCTTCAACTCTCAACCATCAACTCTCAACTCTCAACACTGCCATGACATGGTGGTCACAACGAAGAATGAGAAGGTATTCCTCTCTTCACCCTTCGCTCTTCTCTTATTAAAATAAGCCAGGGAAAATCCCTGGCTTATTATTCTATCTGAATGTCCTTTATTAATTTTCTCCTGCAAGATATAAATTTCTTAAGGCTACGGTACTGCTGTTCTGAGACATTACAGTAACTTTTTTAAGATTGGTTATCGTTATTGATGCACTGATACTCCTGACCAGTAATTCTGCATTTGGCGCAGGTGGAGTTGTTGCTGTAGGCTTTGGTGTGCTTGTAGGTTTTGGCGTCGATGTCGGCGGTTTTGGAGTCAGAGGATCAGGTGTCGGTGTAGGTGGTTTTGGTGTACTTGTATTTTTTTTGGTAGGAGATGGACCGGGAGTATATGTAGGTGGAGGCACTGTAGGTGTGTTAAATGAAAAAGATCCATAGGCAGGTGCGATGATATAGTCATTGAATCCCATAAAAACTTCATCTGCCTTATAACTTTCATCCACTGTAAGTTCTGCTCCCGCCGCATCATAGAATAAAAATCTGATAGATCCAACCTGTACTTTTGAACCTGTGCCTGCTGTATTTCCTATTAAAATTTTATCAGTCGAATTAACCCACGTACTGGCGGTTCCTGTTCCATTTTGCTGGTATAGTCTTCTTATGAGACAGGTATCGTTGTTTGAAAGTCTATATTCAACTTTTTCCACTGTATTTGGATCGGTGTCAAAATCCCCATAAATTGATATAAATGTATGACGTATTCGACCTACCGAGTTTTCTTTCGAAAACCCGCAGATGGCTGTAGAAACGTTGGAACCTGTAGAACGCAAATCTCTTGCAAGGCATTCTATGGTGGTATTGAAAGATTGTTGTGCCGAAGCTTTCTCCATGCCACTTACGGTAGCTCTGCTGGAATAGTAATATATACTTACTACGACTGTCAGCATTAAAGCTGCGATAAATGTGGCTACAAGTATTTCCGCCATTGACATAGCTCGTTTTTTAATCATATTAAATCCCCTTTCCTTGTTGAAAATAAATTTATGTTAAGGTGAAAATATGTTGATATTATTCATTCCCCCTTGCTAAAAATGTTTTTCTGGAAAATACTATAATAACTGCTAACATAATTATTACCAGGAAAATATATATAATCAGCGTAAATCCTCCACCGTTATCAGGTTCCTTATTGTTATTAACTGTATTTACAGAAACTCCGGTATTTGCAGGAGTAGAAGCAGGTGTAGAAGGTGCAGTAAATAAATCCTTCATATCTTCAGGGACATCTGTATTATTTTCTTTTGTATTATTACCTTTTTGTTCTATTAATAATACAGGTGTTGCTTCATCACTGACAGGTAATAAATCTCCTTCTACCGGTTTTTTTACAATTTTAAATCCCTTCAGTTCCGGCGGTATTCTGATTGTATTGTCCCTGAGATCTACAACTACAGGTTCTGTCGCCGGTTCTTCCTGGGCAAAAACCACTGTTGCAGTTAATAAGATAACGATTAATAAGAGTGAAAATTTCATTATTCTTTCCACCTGATTATGTCCATATGTTCAACCTGCGGTATCTGACACCCTGCATTTATTATACTTTCTCCTGAGCCGACAACTCTGTCGTCATGGTTTGCAATCCCTCCGAGAGCTATACATTCGGCTCTTGCTATAAAACCTCCGTTAATATCACCGGATACAATTCCTCCCCATACATGATTTGTATATGTGAGACCGTCTAATTTCTTTGCCCAGTTGCCATTACTGAAAGAATCTCCTGAAAGAGAACTCAGATTTGTAGTGGTGGTAGGGTCAAAATTTCCTCCCCATGTACTGTCAAAATTAAATGCATTTGTCCAATCTGCAGGAGCTGTTTCTATATTCTTATAGATTGTGTATTTAGAGCGTAAATCTGCAGCTTTAGACTTATTAAAACAGACTACATCATATAAGTCCATAGTGGAGTCATATACTCCGTCTCCGTCAAGGTCTTCACCGCTTCCCGGTATAACAGCATTCTGTGCATTAGGATCCCAGGTAGAATAAGGGCCTGTCGGTTTTGGTCCTGACCATTTTGTAAAGTCATTGCCTGTAGTAGGATTTTTCCCGCCTGACGGAGGAGGATTGATATCCGTATAAAATTCTACATCCCATTCCCCGTTTGTTTCAGCATCGTACTCTTCATTAGCAACTAACGGAGTTGATTTCTCTGTTCTTGTATTTGGAACCTTGTCTGTACCGAGTTTGCCTTCATCTGTTTCATTAAAGTTTACAGGTTCGTTTACTGTAGAGCCGGTATTCGGATCTGTGACCACCTGTATATTACCTGTTTGCTCCGTAAGGCCTTTAATTATTATTCCCGATGTGGTGTAACCATCAACTACTCCTCCGGAATAAGGTACTGATGCAGCATTCCCGACGATAATATTTTCTTTTGCAAAAAGACCGATTAAATCTTTTTTGCCAGACTCATCGGCAGGTCCCGGTTGATTTGCTATAAGCCAGGCTTTCTGGTTTTGTCTTACAGTTTCGAGTTTTGTCGGACTGTCTACGTTACTGTCACCGTCTTTAGTGCCTGTTGTTATAAAGCCTCTGAATGTATCAGGAGGACGACTGTAGGAAATACCATCGGGAGAATATATATTATTGCCTGCATAAATAGATCCGCACCCTTTTATCGTGCCATCTATTACTATGTTACCTTTAACTGCAACCACTCCATAGATTTCAGTCGGATGAGCAGCGTCTGTGTTGGTAACTACAAGATTATCTTTCTCTCCCGGTTTCCATGTATTGGTTCCGGAACAGTAATATGACGGTGAACCTGTATAGGTAGTATTATTGTCACCGTAAACAGCATCGGAAACCTTAATATATTGTCCTGTGTCAAGTATTCCGTCTCCTCCGTATGCAGGATCCGGTGTGCCGGCAGAGTCCAGTATAGTCGTTCCTGCAGGAACCCATACATAAATTCCATGTTTTTTAAGAGATTTTGATGCAGTTTCTTCACTTTCTTTTGCAGAGTTTTCATAAAATTTCATCTCTGCCAGACTGGGCATAGGAATTTCCTTAAAGTTCTGAGTTAAATTACTGCCTTTCTGTTCAGGAGGATTTGGGCCTACATCGGTGAAACCGTCTACAGATGAGCTATCTATAGCTATAATTTTTTTTGCTGCAAACAGTCCTCCGTCATCGATTTTATTGGTCGGTTCAAAGTCTTTGCAGTTTTTGTATCTGTCTCCTCCTGCAACCTTGATTTTTTTCGACCCGTCTTTTTTATATCTGAAAAAACCATTTGTTGCCACACTTCCCCCTGTTCTGGTACCTACCATATAACCATAGTTATTTGTAAAATAAGAAAAATCTGCAAGAGGAGTTCCGCTTAAATAATATATATAATCTGCTTCAATCGTTTTTTCTACTGTACCTTTACCATTCTCCAGTTGCACTATTCCTGTTGAAACAATTGTAACAGTAACACCGTACTTGTCAGAGCTGGTAGATGGTTTCTCCATTATATAGGTTTTATAGCCTCCGTTGTCGCTGAACGTTAGATCATGTACAAAATACTCTGATGTCGGCTGGTTATATGCGTCCCATTTATCTGTTACATGCTGCCTGAAAATATCTATCTTATTTGGCACCATCCCTATGGCGAAAAAGGTATTCCATAATTGTTCACTTGATTTTTGAATACCTGCGTCTGCAAGATAATAGGCTTTTTTACCAAGACCGATTTTCTGATTCTGATTCATTAGCGTCATTGTAGTATATGTGAAATACCATCCTAAAAGGGAAAATAGGAATATCATAATAAGAGCTGTAATCAGAACACTGCCTTTTTTAATTTTTTTAACTTTTTTTAACATATTTATTCACCTCCGGAAAATAATTATGAATTTATTTTATTCCTTTAGATTTGTACCCGTCCAGTATATAGGTTTTCTCCGGATCGATGCCTCTCTTTGACATTTTTCCATAACTGTTGCTTTCATTCCAGTAGATTTCGACCTTTATATGGAGAACACCTTCAATATCATTGGGATCTCTGCTAATAGTGCCTTTTGACCTGTAACCGGGATAGATTTTATCGGGATTATTGGGATCCTTTAAATCATATAAAGGATCACAGTCGAATATCGAATTGGTTGAGATCATAAGCATAAGATCTGCATATTGCATACTTTTTATGGCTTCCATCTGGGCCTGGGCCTGCTGTACAACAAAATATCTGTCTCCTACTACACGAAGATAGGAGAGACCAACAGGGATAGTACATGTTACAGCAAGGAGACCCATACCTATAACAGCTATGGAAATAAGAATTTCTGCCAGTGAATAACCTTTGAGATGTCTTTTAGAATATTGTAAACACACGTTTTCACCTCCTTAACAAGGAGTCTTGCCTGATAAATCCTTCCAAAGTGGAATTTTATTTAATTTTATCTTAATATATTATACCGATATTTTTTATTTAGTAAATAGAAATATATATTTTTATTGATAATTTTTACGGGAAAATAATTTATTTTAAATGTATAGTATGATAAAATATAGATTATATAATTCATTATAGAAGGACATTTTTTTGTTGAATAGAATTTTATAATAAATAAATTTTCAGAAAGGTAAATTATGATTTTTGAAAAGGGAGATTTTATTCAAAACAGGTATCACGTAGATACAATTTTGTATTCCCATAAGGAAGAAATTGTTTATTTATGTAAATACAGGCAGGGGTTTAAACTTGTAAAACAGATTTTTCCAGATAAGGAAATTCCTGATAGAGATAAGCTTTTTACTGACAGATGTAATATATTGAAAAAATTAAACCATAAAAATCTTTTACAGATTGATGATTTCTTTATAGAAGATTCTTCATATTTTGTGGTTATGGAACGAATGCAGGGTAAAAGTCTTGAAGAAATACAGAAAGAAGATTACAGGAGTAAACCTTTCCCTTCAGACATTTTGATGCAGTATATGATAAAGGTCTGTGATGGTTTAAAATATATGCACAGTCAGAATCCTCCTGTTTTATTTGGCTATATATCGCCTGAAACTGTTATTGCAGGCAGAGGAGGTCTGGTTAAATTAATAAATTACGGACTCATCGATATAGTTAAAAATGGATTTAATGCAGGTGTTGCCGGTTACGCTCCTCCCGAACAGAGCAGTGGTAAAAAAGAAACCCATCTTTCCGATGTTTATAGTGTTGCTGCCCTTATGTATTATTTACTGAGCGGAAAATTTTATGAACCGGGGACAAAAAAAATAGAGACTTTAATGAATTATAACCCTCTTGTATCAAAAAATCTTGCCGAATTAATTGCTAAACCTCTGTCCAGAAAATCTGCAAACAGACCTGATATTACTGATTTCTCCCGTCAACTCTCAAAATTGTATTTATCTGAAACCGTATTAAAAGCGACCAGGGTCTTTCCTGTAGTAGAACCTGAGGATGAGAAACCAGAGGAAGTAGAAGATATCTCTCTGGATATGGAAGATGTGGAAAAGGTAAAACCCGTTGAACTTGAAGAGGAAGAAATTAAAATTTCTCTTCAGAATACACATATAGAAACAATTTCTACAGATGTGGCGGAAGAGGAAGGGAGTGAGAAGAAAGAAAAGAAAAAAAAGAAAAAAAAGAAGAAGAAAATAGCTACATCTGAATTAAGTGAAGAAGTGTCGGAAGAAACAGAAGAAATCCGGAAAGAGGCCGTTCAGGAGGAAAAAGAAGAGATTGAATATGAACCGGAAGATGTAACTGGCAGGGACGAAGAATCGGAAAAAGCGGAAGAGTCTATAGAAGAACGCGCCCTGAAAGAAAAGAAAAAAAAGAAAAAAAAGAAGAAAAAACATGACTATGTCAGTGAAATAACTGAAGAATCATATGAAGAACCTGGCAGGATAGATTCCGGTTCAGAGGAAGAAACATCTGAAAAAGAGTCAGAAACAGATGAAGAACCCGGCGGAATAGATGTTGATTTAAATGAAGAAATATCTGAAATAGAGTCGGCAACTGAAGTTTCGGAAACAGATGAAGAACCCGGCGGAATAGATGTTGATTTAAATGAAGAAATATCTGAAATAGATACATTGTCTGAGGTTTCTGAAAAAAGTGAAAAAGAACATGCAGAAAAGAAAGACAGCAAATCACCGGGTAAAACAAGTATGTTTTCTCAACAGCTTTTATCTGTGATAAAACAGAAAGAATATGAAGAAGTTAAAGAAGATGAATATGATAAGGAAGATGTCGAGGTAGAAGAAGAAGTAAAAATAGAAGAAAAAGAAGAGTCCGTAAAAGAAATAAAAGAAGAATCATCTGTTTTGACAAAGAAGCTTACTGAGGGCACAGATAAAAAAATTACCCGTAAGTCCAGTATAGCTGATTTTTTACGCAGTAAAACAGGACTATCGGAAGAAGAATATGAAGTGAACAGGGAACTTGTAACAAAGGGGAGAAGAAAGTCAGGTCTTTCCGAAGAATTTCTTGCTTCATTAAAAGCCACTTCTTCGTCGTCAGTAAAATTTTCAGGAGATACAACAATAAAAGAAGTCGCTTTCCCTTTTTATAAAAAACCTCTTACAGAACCTCCCCTGGGTGTTTACGAAGAAGTGGATATGCTCAAAAACAACAGATATGAAATCAGAGAGTTAATACACAGCGATTGTTACGGTGCAGTATATAGAATTCAGGACTATGACGAAAAAGATGATGAAAAATCTATAAAAATATTAAAGGAAATACAATATAAAGGGAATAGTAAAGAAAAAACAGCTTCAATAGTGAATAGATTTCAGCAGGTAATGGGAAAACTCATTACTTTAAAACATACAGGATTGACTGAAATAGAAGATTATTTTCATATCACAGGAGAGAATGGCACAGAACTTCGTCTGTGTATAATTATGGAATATATTGAAGGTATGTCCTTCAGTGAAGTCGCTATGACCTATTATGGAGAAGACGGGAAAAGCCAGATGCCTGCTAAAACAGTCTTAGGAGTAATCAGTAAGGTCTATGATGCTCTCGGTTATTTGCACAGTAATTCTGTTGTATATGGTGATTTACGTCCTTCAAATTTATTACTTGCTTCAGATGGTAATATAAAATTTTTGAATTATGGTATAGCAGATATTTTTCGTGATATAAATGATGATGTTTATCCATGCAGGGGAACCTATGGCTATGTTGCTCCCGAGTTAAAGAGTTTATCTGAAGGAGATTTTAAGTCAGATATATTTTCCCTGGGAGCGGTTATGTATTTTATGCTTACAGGGAATAATCCTGAGGAAATATCTTATAAATTTCAACCATTAAGAAAGCTGAACCCTTTCCTGTCACCGCAGATAGAACGATTTGTTCAATCAATGTTAAGCCCTTCTAACAGACCTGATATAAGTCAGATTATAAGGGTTATGGATAATATGAATTTTTTTGAAGCAGTGAAAGATAAGGTTCCGGGCAGAACCGATACGGTGCAGTTAAAGGCTCCTGATAAGGATCCTTATAAAGAAAGTCCTGGCGCTGCCGGTCTGGAGCAGTTAAAGAGTAATATATCCGAAATTTCGGAAACTATTAAAAAAGTTCCTCCTCAACTTTTGTTGATTGCTTTCGCTATTGTTTTTGCCGTTGTATTTATGGTTGTATGGACAGTTGGATATATACAGAGTAGAGGCAGTTTTTCCGATTTTTTATATGTTTTTTCTTCTGAAACAAAAGAACTCGTAGCTCTGGATCGGAAGAGCGGCAAAGTCTGCAGGCAATTGCAGCTGGGAGACTGCAGAAGCTCTATGGCTTTTTCTGCAACCAGAAAAGAATTGTATGTTTTAAATACTATGGGAAAAATTTTTATTATAAATCTCCCTGAATTTGTAGTAAAAAAGTTTATTGCACTTGATAATACACCTTATGCCATTACTATGTTAAAGGATGAGAAGACCCTCTGTGTCACTACCCCTGCGTCATCGGAGTTAGCTTTATATTCCATTGAAGAAAGAAAAAAACTTGCAGGTTTTGTTGTAGGAAAATTTCCTACTGATGTATTATTATTAGAGAAAGAAAATATGTTACTTGTAACAGATTTTAAGGAAAATAAAGTCTACGGAATGAATCTCAGGGATAATAAGTTAGTCCTTAATATAGATACAGGCCAGGGACCAAAGAATATGTTATATATTCCTGACAGGGATATAGTTTATATAACAAACTGGATATCAAACGATATTACCGTTATTCATATTCCCAACAGTAAACTGGCTTATACTATTCCTGTCGGTACCAATCCCAGTTCAATAGCTGCTTCCCCGGATTATAAGAATGTCTATGTAGCAAATCAGAAAGCCAATAGCTTCTCTGTTATAGATGTTGATACTCATAAAGTGACCAATGAAATAAAAGTTGACGGAGAACCTACTGTAATAATGGCAGATAGCAAGAATATATATGTAGGTCTAAAAAAAGCAGGTAATAATAAAGTGGTTCTGCTTAACAGAACGACTTTTGGCCTGGAGAAAGATTTCAGTCTTGCCGGTTTCCCTATAAATCTCCTTTTACTTAAGTGAAAAATTGATCAAAGATTTCCTTGACACATTGGTTATTCCCCTGTAAAATTTATATATGTTTTATTAAAATTTATTGATAAGGACAGGAATGTTTATGATCTTTGAAAAGGGAGATTTTATTCAAAATAAATATCAGGTAGATACAATACTATATTCCGATAATGAAGGTGTTATTTATAACTGTAAATACAGAAAAGGCTATAAAGTAGTAAAACAGATCCATTCTTCAGAAGATAAACAACCCGATAATTTAGATAAACTTTTTTCTGACAGGTGCAGTGAATTAAAGAAATTAAACCACAGGAATCTCGTTTTAATAGAGGATTTTTTTATAGAAGACCGTTCTTATTTTGTTGTAATGGAACAGATAAAAGGAAAAACACTTGAAGAAATCTATAAGAATGATTATAAAGGCAGAGTTTTTCCTTCAGATGTACTGATGCAGTATATGTTAAAGGTATGTGACGGGTTAAAATATATGCATGGCCAGAAACCTCCTGTTTTATATGGTGCTCTGGCGCCGGAAAAAGTTATTACAGGAGGAGGGGGTGTAGTTAAACTCTTAAATTACGGTCTCGGCGCTACGGTCAGACATGGGTTTAATAAAGGTGTAAATGGTTTTAGTGCTCCGGAACAGACAGAAGAAAAAAAAGATGACATATCTTCGGATATCTATGGAATAGCCTCTCTTATGTATTATTTATTAAGCGGAAAAAAATATGAGGCAGGTACAAAAAAAATAGAGACTTTAATGAGTTCTAATAAGAATGTGTCAAAAAATCTCGCAGAACTCATTGCAAAGTGTTTATCAAAAAAGATTTCTAACAGACCTGATACAGGTGATTTCTCCCGCCAGTTATCCAAGTTATATCTTTCTGAAACAGTGTTAAAAGCAACAAGGGGATTTTCTGTGGCATCTCATGATGAAGAAGACGATGAAATAATCCCTTCTGAAAAAGAAGAATCTTCTGTTGAAACAGAAAAAAGTAAGAAAGAAACATCCGAAATTGCCGGTAAAGCAGAAAAAAGCAAGAAGGAAGAAGCTGAAATTTCTGTGGAAGAAAAAGACAGGGAAACAGATTCTGCTACTGCGGTAATAGAGGAAGAGAAGAAAAAGAAGAAGAAGAAAAAAAAGAAAAAAACAGTTACCGATGATTTGAAAGATACGGTGGGAGAAGAAGCCGGTCAGATAGATGTGGGAGAAGAAAAAGAAGATTCGGAAGGCACAGACAGGGTGGATGAAGAAGCAGAACCGGATATGAAGCCTGAAGAAGTTAAACCTGAATTGCCCGAAAGTCCTGAAAGTGATAGTAAAGAAAAGAAGAAGAAAAAGAAAAAGAAAAAAAAGGAATCTCTTTCTTCTGAAACAGAAGAAGTAAAGGAAGAATTTGATGAAATTACAGAAGAGTATGAAGAACCGGACGAAATTGCTGATATAGATACTATAGATAGTAAAGAAGAAATCGTAGAAAAATCTGAATTACCGGAGAAAAAAGGGAGTAAACCTTCACTTAAGACAAGTGCTTTATCCATGCATTTGTTATCTGTTATAAAACAGAAAGAAGAAGATGTTGAAGAAGTCGGAGAAGAACCGGAAACAGATACGGAAGAGGAAGTAACGGAAAAAATAAAAGAAGTCAGTAAAGAAGAAATAAAAAAAGATTCTCTATCTGTTCCCGGACAGATCGGTAAAGATGGCAAACCGGTTACCCGTAAGTCCAGTATAGCTGATTTTCTTAGAAGTAAAACAGGACTTACGGAAGAAGAATATGAAGTAAATAAAGATTTAGTTCTGAAAGGTAGAAGAAAATCCGGTCTTTCTGAAGAATTTCTTGCCTCATTAAAAGCCACATCCGGCAGTTCTTCTATAAAAACCGGGGCAGATGCCATAAAAGACGTATTCTTTCCTTTTTATAAGAGACCATCTACAGATCCTCCCTATGGTGTTTATGAAGAGGTGGATATGCTTAAAAATAACAGATATGAAGTAAGAGAATTACTTCAGAAAGACTGTTATGGAGGTATATATACAGTTCAGGACTATGATGAACAGGATGACGGGAAATCTACAAAGATATTAAAAGATATTCAATATAAAGGAAGTAATCCGGAGAAAGTAAAAAGCCTTATAGATAAGTTCCAGAAGGTATGTGAGAAACTAACTAAGTTAAATCATACCGGTCTTGTAAAGATAGAAGACTATTTTTATACACCGATGGATAACGGCGCAGGTGTGCGATTTTCTTTGATTATGGAATATATTGAAGGTATGTCTTTTAATGAAGTAGCCAGAACCTATTATAATGAAGATGCAAAGAGTCAGTTACCTGCAAAAACAGTATTCGGCGTCATAAGCAAGGTTTATTCCGCTCTGGAATATTTGCATAATAACGGTGTCGTCTGCGGCGATATACGTCCTTCCAATCTTATACTTACATCTGACGGAAATATAAAGTTTTTAAATTACGGACTGGCAAATATATTTTATGGCCTTACGGATGAAGTCTATCCTTTTAAAGGGGTTTACGGATATGTAGCGCCGGAATTGAGATGCCTTCCTGACGGTGATTTTAAATCCGATATATTTTCCCTGGGAACTGTAATGTATTTTATGCTTACAGGAAGTAACCCTGAGGATATAAGTTATAAATTTCAGCCAATCAGAAAGTTAAATCCTTTTCTTTCACTCCAGGTAGAAAGGTTTATTCAGTCTCTTTTGAGCTATACTCCTTCGAACAGGCCTGAAATAGGTCAGATAATAAGGGTAATGGATAGTATTAATTTTTTTGAGGTTGTAAAAGAGAAACAGACAAAAACTGATACAGGGCCTTTAAAAAGTCCGGAGAAAGTTAGTAAAGAAAAAGAGATGCAAAGACCGGCAATTTTAGAACCTATAAAAGAGAACCTGTCATTTTTTGCTTTAATATTAAAAAAGGTGCCACTGCAGCTAACTTTAATTCTAGTAGGTATATGTGCTGTTATTGTATTTTTAGTTTTATGGATAACTTCTTATGTGCGAGAAAATGTAATTTCTAAAGATATGGCATATATTATTATGTCCGGTGGAGGTGGGGTTAATGCCGTAAATATTAATAATAAAAAGGTTTTGGCTAATGTTTCCATACCTGACTGTAAAAGTAAGATAGCGTTTTCTAAATCCAGAAAAGAATTGTATGTTATAGGAGCTATGATGAATATTTTAGTCGTTGATATCCAAAAATGTAGTGTGAAGAATTCTATTTCTGTGAACAGTAATCCTTATGACCTATCTATATCTGGGGATGAAAAGTTGCTTTATATGACTATTCCATCTTCATCTGAATTGCAGATATTTTCTCTGCAGGAAAAAAAGAAGCTTTCAAGTTTTGTTGTTGGTAAAACCCCTACAGATTTATTATTAATAGAAGATAAAAATTTACTTTTAATTTCAGATTATAGTAAAAATAATATTTACGGGTTTAATATAAAAACGAATAAAATTGATTTTCAGATTCAGACAGGACTGGCTCCGATAAATATGTTTTATGTACCTACTATGGATCTTGTTTATGTGGCTAACTGGACGTCAAACAATCTTTCCGTTATAAATCTTACAGTAAGCAAACTGGCTTATACTATTCCTGTTGGATTACATCCATGTGAAATGGCTTTAGCTCCTGGGCAAAATAGACTTTATCTTGCCAATCAAGGAGCCAGTAGTATTTCTGTAATAGATATTACTTCTCATAAAGAAGAAAGAGTTATAAAATTGGATGGAAATCCTGTTAATCTGACATTATCTAAAAATGCAATGTATTTGTATGTTTGCCTTAAAAATGAAGCGAAAGGTGGAAAGATAGTAACTTATAACATTGTTAATATGTGTATTGAAAATGAAATAAATTCCAGTGAAATAAATACCAGGTGTGATAATGTCTATCCTGTAAATATATTTTTTTATAATTAGAAACTGTTATCCATGATTAATTAATTTTACATTCCTGGTAATAATTTCTGATTTATATTTCATATGATTGTGATTTTTATTGCAACAAAAAATACATAAAAAAAATATACATTATTTTTATAAAAAATATTAACTTTTTTGTAAAAATAATGTATAATAATTTTAGAAAAATTATATTTTTAAGAGGGAGTTGATTTATTTGTTTAAGAAAAGAAGATTAAATAGTGTTGCTATGTCTCTTATAGAAATTATGATATCTATGGCTATAGGCTCAATAGTTTTAACGTCTGTGTTTATGATATTTTATTTCGCCAATAAAAGTAATACTCTGGGGTTTCAAAGAATGGAAGCCCAGCAATCCTTAAATACAACGCTGGATATATTATTAAAAGATTTAAGGAATACCGGTTATAAAGTTTCTGCTAGTACCTGTGGGATGACGAAAGAAGAAGCTATAGCAATGGCAAAAAGGACGGAATTGGTAATATATGGAGATTTTGTCTCTTACCCCACTGAAGATCCAAAGGTTTCAAGCACTACTTTAATTGAACGTGTGCACTACAACGTGTTAAATAATAATACATGTTTATTGAGAACTATATATGAAGAATCACCTGATAATACATGGACAAAAAAGACATCGAAGGTGTTAATAGGAAATAATGTATCTACAGGAAAATCACGAGTTTGCCTGAAAAGACCTTTACCTAATGAGGATTTTGGATTCTGTCTGAAATATTTTACTGATCAAGGGATAGAAATAACCCCTACTTCTCCTGGCGTTAATGTTGATCTTCCACTAAGTGAAAGACAAAGAATAAGAAAAATTAATATCTCTATAAATATAGTTGACATAAAACAAAGACATTTGACTAATGCTGTAACCTCTACAGGATTACTAAGAAATTTACTTACATCATCGAGTAATTAATTAATGGGAAACTCACTTTTTGCAAACATCTGAGGTTGAATATTGAAAAATGTTTAAAAATGCAAAACTAGCTTTTTATTTTTAGAGGGAAAAATAAAGTTAATAAAGAATATGTGAAAAATATAAATATCTTGAATTTAGTCATTAGGGAGAGCTGTATATTGTTGGATTTTTTTATGTGTATAAAAGATATGTGATAAATTTTGTTTATTATAAATGGATTTTATTTTTTTTTTTAGTAAATTTTGCTTGTAACTTTTTCTTCTATATGATATACTTATTTTAGAATAACTAATTATAAAAAGTATTTTGTTACCCTTATTTTTAAGAAAGGAGAGCGAGTATGTATGATATTTTAAGAAAATATAAGCTTTATTATAGCGGTAACACATTGATAGAAATTATAGTAGCAATAGCGATACTGGGTATCGGGATTATTTCTGTAGTAGGCATTTATCCTGTCGGTCTTTCCTATATACGTGGCAGTAGTGAAAAAGTTTTCGCTATTCAACAGGCACAGGCTATAATGGAAGCTTTAAAGTCTTCATCGTATGATCAATTAGTTTCGCTTTATAGCGCCACTCTTTCAGGTGGCTATTATGAGAGGGATCCTCTTGAGGATACAAATGGGTTTGAACATAAGGGATTTAAATCTAGAATACAGGTGACCAGGTCTACAATACAAAATGCTTTACTTTTAAAGGTATGTATAAAATGGCAAGAGAAGAATCGCTACGCAAGGAGTACTAATATTGAAAAAGAATATGTTCTGGAGACAGTTAAATCTAATACTACTCCCCGATAATATAAAAAGTTTTTAAGGAGGTATTTTATGAAAATGTTCAGAAAGTTTCTAAAGAATAAAGAATGTGGTAATATTTTGCTTACAGCTTTTTTAATGGTCATTTTATTGACTATTATTTCTACAGCTTTTATTGCTTCTACAGTAAGTGTAAATAAACAGGCTGAGAGCACTGCTTATTCTAAAAAAGCTTATTATGCTTCAGAAGCAGGTATTGAAGAAGCAGCTATGTTGTTGTGGGAAGAATTTAAACTTGGTATGATGTCAACTAAAATACGTGATTTCAAACGAACTGTGGATGATTATAATGTACCCAGTGTTATTTTACACAGCAATCCATCATTTGGAGATGAAGGTAAGTTATCTTTCGAGGTTACTCTGGAGAGATTAAGTGCTGATACTGATAGAAATCAGGTTACTGTAAGGCTTACATCAATAGGTAGAGCTTATATTAAAAAAGGTGGTTCAGGAGATGTTTTTAAACAAAAAACTATAGTGGCCGATTTTAACTATACTCTTAAACACTCAGAAATTTTCGATTATGCTTATTTCGGAAATAATTTTGCATGGCAGACTGGAATTCATACAGGTGGAAGCATTGCTTCAAATGGTGCAATTTATCTTCAAAATAGTGCTAGAGTGGCAGGTGGCGATAGATATAAATATTCAAAATTTGATGGCACTAATTTTGAACTGGTTCAGAAAATAGATGATGGAGGCATATATTCAAGAACAAGTCTTTTTGGTTCCAGAATTGGTTATAATGATATGTATCCTTCTACTCCGAATCTTTATGATGCAAATAGTGCCGTGACTTTTAATTCAGGAAATGGAATTAAAATGCCTTCTCTGGCAGATCATTCTTATTATAGTTCATATGTTCAAGACGAAGAAACGAAGGCTACAAATCCATCTAGTATTGGCGTGACTCATTATCCAGCAGATAATATAAAAGACCGTTATGGTGTTTATGTATGGGTTCCCGAAGGAACACCAGGTCGTGGGGATGATGGCTATATTCAAATTTGCGATTCGGTCTATGGTGATGAAACAGGTGGTTCTTATAATGCCGCATCAGATCTTCATAAGTGTTATTCTAAAAGTAATGGCTCATGGACATTATCTGCAGAAAACAGTACAGGTAATTTAATTATTACAGATAGTCCTGATCATCCGATAAAAGTCTACGGTACTGTTCTTGTTAAAGGTAATCTTATTATTAGGGGAAAAATTCAGGGAACCGGTGCCATTTATTCTGGCAATAATACATATATAACAGGACCTCTTGCATACGAGAGAGCTCCCCAGGTATCAGGTGATTTTGTAGAAAAAGGATATAGAGGATTTTCAAAAGCCAGTTCTGCAGCTCAGCATAGAGATGGAGATGCGACTCATAGTGAAACTACAGCCAAAGTAAATCAGGAAAAATGGCTTAAAGATAATAAACCTAGCTGGGCAGATAGTACAGGAAAAGATATGCTTGGGCTTTTTGCAGGAGGAAGTCTGATTATTGGAGATGCAGGCAAAAATAATAATGAAGCTGGTGCACGTAAAGGTATTATAAACAATATAAAACAGGAACATGATGGTATAGACTGGAATGAAACAGATGAAGCCAAACTTGGTACAGATCAGGTTCCTTATACTGGTAAATCTGGTACCTTAGATGAAACATGGGAGAATAATAATACGTGGGATGTCTTATATTATACAAGTGATAATAAACCTCCTTTAAAAGATCCAAATAACCCTGCCCTTGGCTATGCAGTCAATCCATTTACCAATAGATCTTATTCATATCTTACTGATACTCAGAAATCAGCGTGGGATGCATCGGCATCGACAGGTGGATTTTATGAAACATATAGAAATGCACCTGCATCAGATGCAGGATCTACAGTGACTGATTGTGTTATTCCCGGTACTGGAGAAGATCTTGATGGCGATGGCAAATATGATCCTAAGATGAAACCTAAAGATGCACTGTGTTTTACTCCTGAGCAGGCTGCTTCTTTACCAGATGCACCCAGTAATACTCAGTGGAATGATGCTTTAAAAGTGAAAGCATCTGAGTGGGGCGGAACCTTTGATTTAAGCTCTGGTGGTACTACTGGTCTATCTTTTACTAATTTAGCTGTTTATGATGGCACCAAGTGTGTTACTCAGGTTGATCCTCTTATATATAGCAATCATTTAGCAGGAGGATGGATAGACGGTACTACAAATGGTACCTATACGGTTAGAATTGAAGCTACAAGTGGTACATCAATACGCACAAATCATGATGACAGAGTTACGAGCGGTGGCGGGCTTTCTGAAATGTCATTGATGTTACCTGTGACTGAGGTCTTTGAAGTTCTTGGATGGAAAGAGATGTAAGTGACGTGGAAAGAGTTATGCGGATATTATTAATAACATTTGTAATGATCGTTTATATCATATCTACCATATCTATGTCTTTTGCTATGGTAGATGCCAATACAGCCGATTCCGGGATAATAGACACTCCTGATATGCCTAAGCTCAATAGTGTTAAAAAAAATAATAACCAAATTATTCTTCCTCCAGAATTTTCTGGTTACCGTCTTGTAAAAAAGGAGGGAGACCTTCCAGAAGGAATGACTATTACTGAAGATAACATTAAAGTTATAAACACTAATACACAGAATAGTGTTGATACACCTCCTGAATTACAGAACGCTTTACAGGAGCCTAATGCTATAAATACTACTATTCCTGGAGGAGAACAGAATAATATACAACAAATTAATCAAACATCTGTTGCTATAGTTCAGAATACTGGCGAAGATAGAACAGGTAAATTCTTATTATTTCTTTTACTATCGTTGTTTCTTGTACTGGCTATATTATTATATTTGTACTATAGTAAAAAAATGTCTGGTACAGCTTCAGGAAAAATTAGTAGCTAAGTTTTTTGATATTTGGCCTGATAAAATGTTTATCAGGCCAAATTTTTATTTAAATTATTTTTGGAAGGTGTGTATGTTATTATGAGCTTAAAATTATTGTGTGTAATTGCTATTTCTCTATTGCTTCTTTTATCATCAGGATGTAAGATGTCCATTATTGCTTTTTCTACCGCGAGAGAAGGTAATATTGATATTTGTACTGTTAATGTAAAGGGAGAAGATTATCGAAGCCTGACTAAAAATTGCGGTGGAAATTTTTCCCCTGATTGGTCTCCTGATGGAAAAAAACTTGTTTTTTATTCTACAAGAGATAGAGATAAAGAAGATCGATATGATACGTCCATGGAGATTTATATTATGGATGCAAATGGAAATAATCAGAAAAGACTTACATTTAGTAATAAATCTCATAATATTATGCCATCATTTTCTCCTGATGGCAGTAAAATAGCGTTTTGTTCTGATAGAAATAATGATGGTATGTTTGATATATTTATAATGGATATTGATGGTACTAATGAGATGAATGTAACTAAAAGCAATGATTATATAGAAAAAAATCCTGACTGGTTAGACAATAGTGCATTAATTTTCGAACGTTCAGTCGGAAATAAAGCTAGTCAGCTTTTTACTATAAATATAGATGGAAGTGCCGTAAAAAAGTTCCTGAAAAGTAATTATAATGAGTACAGCCCAAGCTGTTCTCCAGACAGGTCTAAAATTGCATTTTCACGACTTGATAAAACAGGTTTTCTTCAGATATATATTATAAAATCCGACTGTTCCGGTCTTAAAAGAATTACCAATATGAAATATCATAATGAAACTCCTTCATGGTCGCCTGATGGTAAACGTATTACTTTCTCTTCATGGCATATTCCGGTGAGACATCTTTATGTTGTTAATATTGATGGGACAAATATACATCAATTAATGCCTCCATGTCCTCTGGATGACATGTTCCCTGCATGGTCTCCATTTTGATTTTTATATACTCACAACAGTTAATGATAAAATATAGTTTTCTACAGGTATTTCTTCTTTTATATTATTTGATGTCAAATTTATAAATATAATTTTATTTACAAGTTTATTTGAACTGCTTACAGATACTAAAAGTTCTTTTTTCTCAGGAAAAAGTGACATACAGGTAGGCATACCGGATAGTTTTAATTCTGATAAAAGGTTATTCGTTTTACTATCTATTATGGAAAGACTTTCAGATTTATAGTTTGCTATATAAATACTATGTTGATCAGGTGAAAGAATAATATCATTTGGGTTATTTCCAACTTTGATATTTTTAACTACAGTATTATTAGCCAGATTTATTATACTTATACTGTTTGAACCCCAGTTTACACAATAAAGCATGTTCTGCTCTGGTATTAGCAATAACTTAATAGGCTTATTTATAGAGGGATCTTGTATTGTACGTGTAATAGTATTTTTTGTAGTATCAATAACGGTAATATTATTTAATAAAAAATTTGCTACATAGAGATAATGTTCGTTATCTGATAATGTAAGCCCTGAAGGAATGCCCCCTAGAGATATGTAAGAAGATATTGATTTTGTTTGAACGGAAATTTTAGTAATTTCTCCTTTATTTGTATTGCTTGCATATATGGTACTCCCATTTTTTGTCATTATTAGATCCATTGACGGGGAACCTATCGTTATATTTCCACTGATTTCAGCTTTTTTTGAGTTAATGACAACAATATTTGATACAGAACCACTTACATATAAGTTATCATTAAAAGATGCTATTCTCCCTTTGCATTCTCCTGTGTCCAGTGTTTTAAATTTTATTTTTTTATCAAGATCCATTACCAGTATGTTATTAGTATTAAGCTGTGTGGCATAAACCAGTAGTGATGGAAATTTATTCCTATGTATAAAAAAATTTATGGCTATAAATATTATTAACCCTAATACGGCAACTATACCTGTGAAAGGAAGTATTTGTTTCAGTGGAATATATTTTTCTACTGTCCATAATAAATTCTGGAATGTCCCACTTACTTCTTTACCTACAACCTGTTTGTACTGAGGTTTTTGTTTCTTTTCACCTTCCTCTTTTTTCTTTATCTTATCAGGTGATACCTGTGCATCCGTAAAGGTAATAGAATTTAATTTTTCTATCACTTCATTGATATTTTCACATCTGTCTTCTGCTTTCATCTGAACACATCTGGATATAAACCTTGCAAATTGCATTGAAACCATTTGATTAAGTGTTCTTACAGGAGAGAAATTGAGAGCATGTTTTTCCGGATCATCCTGTGTGAGCATATAATAGATGACTGCACCGGTACCGAATATATCTGCCCTGCTATCCACAGGCTTTATGCCATATTGTTCGGGAGCGGCATAACCGGCAATTCCCATATATTGATTGCTCTTTAAGGGACCTGTTCTGAAAAACCTTCCCAGACCGAAATTTATCAGTTTTATCTGCCCTTCATCTGTTATCATCACATGGTCTGGTGTGAAATAATAAAATACTACCGGAGGATTCTGTTCAGACAGATATTTGATGACCTCCATAATTTGACCGAACCATTTGCCTGCATCATCGGGAGACAGGTCTTCTTTTTGTTCTTCTTTAATCTTTCTCAGGGTTTTACCTTCAATGTATTCCATTACTATAAACTGCTTGTTTTCCGTATATACTGCACTTTCGGAAGAAAAACTTTCCATTATTTTTGCCATATTAGGATGATCCAGTTTTTTATAAATATCAATTTCTTCCTGGAATTTTTCCAGAGCTTTGGCTCTGTCATTTGTCCCTATAGCTTTATGGAGTAATTCTTTTATAATAACTTTTTTATTGTTTTCTTTTAAATGTTCTGCCAGGTAAATATTTGAAAACTCGGCAGTAGATATACATTCACTTATTTTATAATGGTCATAAAGTATTGTTCCAGGTAATAGTTCATTGCTCATAATATACTGATAATCCTTTTTTTATGTTTTTATGTTTATTCTCAATTAAAATCTTTCTACATCAGAAAGTATAAATCCTGCTTGAAAATATAAATTATTGTGAGTAGTGAGTAGTGAGTAGAAAGGATCTTTTTTACTCGCTACTTACCATTTTCTGATTACTTAAATCTGTAACCGGCTCAAAAGATGACAGAGTATATATAATACCTCCTGCAAGACCGCTTATTGCCCCGAGAGAAAAGAATATTAATGAAAGAGCCATTGACTCTGCCTGGGGAACACCGACTCTGGCGAAAAAATACACAAAAGAACTTTCTCTTACTCCTATACCGCTTATGGATATGGGGAGTGACGCGATGAGAGATATAATGGGAATAAAGAGAAAATAATATCCTATGGAAACATGTATGCCGAGAGCATTCCCTGTCAGAAAGCAGGCATATATAGCTATGCTCTGCATTACAAAGGAAATTCCCAGTGTATATAATAATATTTTCGGATGAGCTTTCAGCCATGAAAGATAGTCGAAATTCTTTTGCGTAAAAGCTTTCAATTTTTCAAGCCTTAACCGGGAAAGAATAGATAAAAAGAATTCCTGAATAGAAGGAAGAGAAAAAAATACCATAGAAAGGATAAGTATTATCAGAAAACCTCCCGCTTCAAGACTGAAACTCAGATCTGACGTTATTTTATAATAGACGACAGATGCAATGGCAGATAATATTGTAAGTCCTATAAGTCCTATGATTCTGTCCAGTATTATAGAACCTGTTGCAAGAGCGCCGTTTCCTGTTTTCTTATAGAAGAGAGCCCCTTTGATTGCATCTCCTCCCACACTGCCGGGCAGAATAAGACTGAAAAAAAGCCCTGTATAACTCAATTTTATTATATCCATAAAGGATATATTTTTTTCCGATTGAACCAGGATTTTCCATCTGAATGACACAAAAACAGGGATGATTATTACTATCAATAATAAAGCATATAACACAGGCACTGTTTCAATGGAAGTTATTTTTATTATGATATATTTCCAGTCATTTTTATAAAGCAGATAGGCCATTAAAGAAAGGCTTATTATGATTTTTAAGATTTTTATTGTCCAGTTTTTTATTTTATCCACGAAAATAATATTCGACATGTCATATGTATTACCTTCTGTTGCAAAAACATTATCCCTGTGGTAATATAGGCGTAATGCGTGAGAGGGCGTATTTTTATGAAAGATACTTTGACTTTAAACAATATACTTGAAGCAATAAAAGATCTTACCGAAGAAGAGAGAAAAATACTGGAACATGAACTTGTTCTTATGAGACTTGGTAAGGAGTTTACCTTTATTTCACAGAAACTTCAAAATAGAAAAATGTCTGAACTTAAGGAGAAAATGGAACATGGAACTGAATTATAAGGAATGTTACCTGAAGGGAAGAGAATGTTTACGACAGGGCAATATAGATGACGCGATTAGAGAATTTGAAAAATCTCTGGAACTGAAGCCTGACTTCAAAGATGCAGTTTTTTATACAGGCCAGGCATGGGAGAAAAAAGAAGAGTTTCTTATGGCTCAAATTTCCTATCAGAAGTCTATAGAACTGGATCCGCTGTGTAAAAAATCCTGGGAAAGCCTTTACGGTCTTTATGAAAAAATGAAAAACTGGAATGACGGCCTTGTATTTTTTGAAAGAGTCTCTCAGAGGGTAAACAGAAACAGTCTTAAATTGTGGCTTCTCGAAAAATTTGCAATTATTTATTTAACGGAAAAGAATTTTTTACGGTCAGAAGAATGTTACAGGGAAATATTAAAATTAAAGCCAGGCTATTCCGTAGCTGTTATTAATCTTGCGAAGGTATACAGACTGAGTGAAAGACATGATGAAAAAGCTATCGATATATTGAAAAGAGCTTTTGAACTTGACAGTAATGATGCTTCTCTTGTTATGTATCTTGCAAAAGCACTCCGCACGGAAGGTTTTAAAGATGAGCAGTCTATTAAAGTTTATAAAAGTGCTTTTAAAATCGATCCTTCCGATCAAAAGAACGCCATGTATCTTAAAAATCTCTTTTTGCTGAGAGATGAAGCTGCTGATGGCCTTGCCCTTGAACTCTATAATTACTTTTTGCAAATTGAAGAATCTAAAGGAGAACTTCTGTTTCACAGAGGACTTATATGGAAATTTCAGGGAAAATGGGAAAAGGCCATGGAAGATTTTAAATTATCTCTCTCTTCCGGCTTCTCCGGCGAGAACCACTGGCCTGAATTTGAGCTTGCTTATTGTTATTACAAACGTTTTGACTATAGAAATTCTGCGGAGAAACTTAAAATACACCTACAGAATATTCCTGACCATACAGAAGGGTGGAAAATGGCGAGAAAAATCTTCTTCTCAAAGGAACTGACATGGACTGACGAAGATTTTTTCCTGGCAGAAAAAATAGTTTCTAAATTTCCGTCCGATCAGGCCTGTATGAGACTGGCAGGTTATGCAGAAAATAAACTTAAGGATATTGTCAGGGCCGAAAGTCTCTATATGAAGGCTTTAAAGGAAAATCCAAATCTTCTTTCCGCACTTTCCGCTCTTGAACAGGTTTATGAATACGGTGAAAACTGGCTTGCCCTGCAGAGTATTTATTCAAATCAGATAAATCAGTTCTCTTCAAAACCAAAGAAAAAGATCGATTATCTTTATAAAATAGCAGATCTTTACTGGCGCAGATTACGTGATTACGAAAAAGCAGAAGGAACCTTTGCTGAAATTTTAAAACTTTCTCCCGTAGAAAATAAAGCTTATATTCAAATGGCGAAGATGTTAAAGAGTAGAAAAGATTTTTCTTCTGCAAAGGAAAAACTCAGAAATTTGATATTTAAAGATTTTTCCTGTGAAATGGCTTATCAGGAATTTGCCGGGATTTTAGTCGAAGAAGGTAAAATTCATCCTGCCACACAGGTCTACACCATATTAAAATTATTGTTCCCTGAAAATAAAGAATGTAAAGAGTTTTTTTCTTCCCATACTCTTCCTGCAGTAAAACAATCCATACACTGGGAAAGAGAAAATGAAGAACTTCTCGTTCATCAAAATGAAAAGAAACTTATGCCTTTCCTGACATGGGCCAGGATATGGTGTGAAAAATTATATTCTCCTCATATAAATAATGAAATACTTCGCAATGCCAGTATGGTAAATGAAAGTCATAGGACTGATATCAGAGATATGGTTCTCTGGTGCACAAAAAAAATAGGCCTCGGAGACATACCGACGTACGTGTATTATGGAAAAAAGAACAAATTCTCTCTGATTTCATGTATTTCTCCTGATGATTCTTATATTATTTTTCATGAAGATTTTCTGACATTATTGAGTGAAAGGGAAATACTTTTTCTTCTTGCCCATGAACTCTGTCATATAAAGAGGGAGCATCATCTCTATTACAAAATAAAAGACAGGATTTTAAACTGGACTCTCGGTCTTACTTCCAGTATACTTTTTAGCAAGATTCCCATTCCTTTACCTTCTGTTTTGAAAAACTGGACGAAAGGACATGAATCGGGGGATCTGGATTTTGACAGAACTTTAATGGGGCTGGATTTTACTGCAGACAGATATGGCCTTTTCTTTTCTTCCGATATAGAAGGGGCCACAGGAGCTATATGGAAAAAATATGCCTTTTCAAGGAAAAAAGATATTAATAATATAAATATTAAAGAGTTAATTGCTTCCAGGCATGATAAGGATATTACTGCCAGATTAATAGAACTCTGGACTTTTGCCCTGAGTTATGAATATGAAATAGAGTTGAATCCTGTTACGGTAGTGACCAGTGACCAGTGACCAGTGACCAGTGACCAGTGACCAGTATTATTATTCTTTACTCTTCACTCTTCACCTTTCACTCTTCACCCTTCTCTTCTGGTTTCCCTTTAAGTTTTTCTTCTATTAACGGATAAATATCTTCCAGAGGGATATTTACATCGGCTGCGCTCATATTTATTTTCGGTGTTATAAGGGTATCGCCTTTATATATATTGGAAACAGTAAAATCTACTGATTCTACGGTAGTAGATTTGTCGCTCATATCAAGTGAAACATTGGTGACTTCAAATCCGACTTTATCGACTTTTATTGATAATTTAGACAGAAGATTTTGTAAAAAATTCTTTTCAGCCATTTTTCTATTCCTTTCAATTACCTGTTATTTATGAAAAACCGATTTTATCGGCCTCGCGTCACGCGTTACGCGTCACGAATATATTATCATCTAACTTCTTTATTGTCAACTCGGAGGAAACTGTTTTTATGTGTCGAATTTCATAACAATACAATTTGTAATTAAGAAGTAGTGAATAGTGAGTAATGTCCCGTTCTTTTCGCTTTTCACTTTTCACTTTTCACTTTTCACTTTTCACTAACTATAATCTTTCAAGGAGATATATTAATGGACAAAGAACAGATTTTAGTAGTAGACGATGTGGATTCTATTCGCAGTTTTATAACTATTAATCTCGAATGTGAAGGTTATGAAGTTTTCCAGGCTGCCAGAGGTCAGGAAGCTCTTAAATTAATAGAAAGCATTTTTTTTAATCTTGTTATTCTTGACATTATGCTTCCCGATATTGACGGATTGCAGATATTAAAGTTCATTCGTAAAGTCAGTCCTGAAACTATGGTGATTATGGTTACCGGTTATGCAAGTCTTGATAGTTCCATTACGGCAATGAAGGAAGGAGCTTTTTCTTATATAATAAAACCATTCGAATTAAGCGAACTCCTCATTACTATGAGAAAAGCCCTGGATAAACAGAGATTGTCCATGGAAAATAAACAATTACTGGAAGAACTGACAAGAGCCAATAAAGATCTGGAAAGTGCAAATCTCCTCCTGGAAGAAAAAGTCAGAGAAAGAACAAAAGAACTGGAAATGTTAAATCAGGATTTAAATAAAGCCAATATTGAGTTGAAACGTCTGGATAAATTGAAAGACGAACTGGTTTCTCTTGTAAGTCATGATCTTAAATCCCCTCTGACTGCCATAATAGGCTATGCATCTACCATTCAATATAAATCCGTTCAGGAGATGGGTGAAGAAAAGATAAAAGATTATATAGATAGAATCTTAAATCAGTCTTTTCGTATGCTTAATTTGATTAATGATATACTGGATGAACAGAAGATAAAAGAAGGTAAAATGGCTCTTAACGGTGAGGTAACAGACCTTGGAGAAATAGGAAAAGAATGTTTTGAAGAAATGAAAATCCTTGCTTCTGAAAAGGAGCTCGATTATACTGTAGAGATTGAACCGGATCTTCCTGCTACTTTTTTTGATAAAAGCAAAATAAGGCAGGTTATAATAAATCTTTTAAGTAATGCCATTAAATTTACTTCTAACCGGGGACAGGTTCATCTCCGGGTTTATAAGGGAAAAAACAAGCTCTGGGTAAGTGTTATAGATACAGGGCCGGGAATAGAAAAATCCAGACACGATGAACTTTTTAAAGAGTTTAAAAAATTTAAAACCCCTGATGGAAAAGAACATGAAGGGACAGGTCTCGGTCTTTCTATCTGCAAAAAAATAGTTAATCTTCACGGTGGAAAGATATGGCTCCAGAGTGAAGAAGGTAAAGGCAGTAAATTCAGTTTTCTACTGCCTATTGTTAATTAAGTGAAAAGTGAAAAGTGAAAAGTGAAAAGTGAGTCTATCATTCACCGGTCACTGATAACTGATAACTGTTCACTGACTAGAGAGGAGGATTAATGATGGAAGAAAAAGCAGGTCTTGAACATCCGAAAGTCGTTATTGATTTTGAAGTATGTAAAGGTTGCGGATTATGTATTAAAGCCTGTCCTAAAGGAGAGTTATTTCAATCTCCTAAATTGAATTCAAGGGGATATCATCCCACTCAATTTAAAGATGAGGGAAAATGTATAGGGTGTGCCATATGTTTTTATGCCTGCCCCGAACCTGCTGCTATAGCGGTATATAAAAAGGGTTTTGTTGAAGGACAATAATCGGATATTGTAACTACAGGTGCGGTAAAAACCGTAAGTTTCCCCTTTAGTAGAGGAATAAATCAAAGAAGGTGAATAATTATGAGTAAAGTATTAATTAAAGGTAATGATGCTGCAGTTCTCGGTGCCATACTTGCAGGATGCACTGCTTATTATGGTTATCCCATAACCCCTGCAAGTGAAATAGCCCATGCTGCTGCCAAACAATTCCCTCTCCTTGGCAGGACTTTTGTTCAGGCAGAGAGTGAAGTTGCTGCTATTAATATGGTTTACGGTGCATCTTCTGCAGGACAGAGGTGTATGACTGCTTCTTCAGGGCCGGGAATAAGTTTGAAACAGGAAGGAGTGTCTTACTGTGCCGGTGCAGAACTTCCCTGTGTTATAGTAGATATAGTAAGAGGAGGGCCAGGGCTCGGAAATATCGGGCCTGAACAGGGAGATTATAATCAGGTAGTAAAGGGCGGAGGCCACGGAAACTATAAGGTTATAGTACTTTCTCCTGCATCATCACAGGAAATGTGTAATCTTACCATGCTGGCTTTCGAACTTGCAGATAAATATAGAACACCTGTTTATATACTTACAGACGGTGTTATAGGTCAGATGATGGAACCTGTAGACGTTCCGTCACCTGTTAAAGATTTGCCGGAAAAGGACTGGGCTGTCAGAGGAGATTCTTCCACTGCTGCCAATCTGATTACATCTATTTATATGGATCATGAAGATTTAGAACAACATATACTCAAGCTGGATAGAAAATATAAGGAAATAGAAGAAAAAGAAGTCAGATATGAAGAATATCTTATGGAAGATGCAGAGATTGCTCTCATCGGCTATTCCGTAATAAGCAGAATTCTCCGAACAGTTGTGGATAAACTCAGGGAAAAAGGTATTAAAGCTGGCCTTATGAGACCTGTTACACTGTGGCCTTTCCCATCTAAAAGAATAGAAGACATTTCTGAGAAGGTTAAAAATTTCTTTGTAGTGGAAATGAGTACAGGACAGCTTTTAGCCGATGTTAAGCTTGCTGTTAACGGTAAAAAACCTGTTTATCATTATTATAGAGTGGGCGGCATGGTGCCTTCCATTGAAGAAATAATGCAAAAAGTTGAAGAAGTGAGGTGAAAATGTATGGCTCAGAAATTAGCTATTAAAAAACCATCTTCTTTCTGGGATACGTACGAAAGAAAACCAGGTCATGATAAAGTAACTACTCATTACTGTCCCGGATGCGGTCATGGTAATGTTCATAAATTAATTGCAGAAGCACTTGAGGATTTCGGTGTATCGGACAGAGCTATAATTGTTAATCCTGTCGGATGCAGTGTTTTTGCCTATTACTATTTTCACTGTGGCAATGTTCAGGTTGCTCATGGCAGAGCACCTGCCGTAGGAACTGCCCTCTCAAGAGCCAATCCTGACAGTATTGTTATTTCCTATCAGGGAGACGGAGATCTGGCTGCCATAGGTACAGCCGAACTGATACATTCTGCCAACAGAGGGGAGAATATGACCATATTTTTTGTCAATAATGCCATTTATGGTATGACAGGAGGTCAGATGGCTCCGACTACCCTCGTAGGGCAGAAAACCATGACAACTCCTTATGGCAGAAATGTTCATAATGAAGGTTATCCTATAAAAGTATGTGAAATGCTTGCCACTCTGGAAGCACCTGTTTATCTTGAAAGGGTTGCCCTTACGGATGCGAAACATATAACAAAAGCCAGACAGGCTATCAGAAAAGCTATAACCAATCAGATAAATAAAAAAGGTTTTTCTCTTGTAGAAATTTTATCTCCCTGTCCTACAGGATGGGGCGTAGAACCTGTAGATGCTGCAAAATGGATTGAAGAACATATGTTCCCCTACTTTAAACTGGGAGTATTTAAAGATATTGCAGAAGAGAGAGAACCTGTTGTAAGACCTGAGAAAATTACCGAACCGGCAGAAGTTCTGGAAAAACTCGGTTTAAATAAAGATAACCTGACTTCTACCGGAACGATTACCATACCGAAGGATAAATATAAAGATCCTTCAATTAAAATTGCCGGTTTCGGAGGACAGGGTGTTTTATTGCTTGGAGAAGTACTTGCGAAAGCTGCAATGTTAAAAGATTATGACGTTTCATGGCTCCCTTCTTACGGCCCTGAAATGAGAGGCGGTACTGCCAACTGTTCTGTTATAATACAGAAGGGAAAAATAGGATCTCCTATGGCAACCAATCCGAAGGTTCTTATAGCTATGAACAGACCGTCTCTGGAAAAATTTGAAGGAGATGTCATGCCGGGAGGAATTATATTCTATAACAGTTCCCTCATAGATATTACTCCTCAAAGAACAGATGTCGAAATAGTTCCCGTAAAAGCTACGGATATTGCAGATGAACTGGGTAATGTGAGGGTAGCAAATATGGTTGCCCTGGGGGCTTATATAGGTTATACTGGACTTTTAGAGAAAGATGATGTGGTAAAAGCTCTGGCCGATACTATAAGCCGTAAAAACCTCATACCTCTTAATGAACAGGCAATTATAAAAGGGATGGAGTCTTTAAAGGCTTAATATTTTTTTAAGATTAAGGTTTATAATTTATTGATATTTTTAAACTATAAACCTTAATTTTTTTTATGTCTAAAATGTTATTTAAATGGGTATAATCAGGTTAGGAATAATAAAAAATCTTTTATTATAGGAGAAGTGGATATGAATAAGTATTTTTCGAAAACCGGAAATAAAGGGTTCACTATAGTAGAGATATTAACAATAGTGTTGTTAATATCTATTCTTGCAACCCTTATGTTTCCTCATTTTAAAAAAGCTCTTGCCAATGCAAAAGTTTCTGATTGTATGAATAATCAGAGGCAGTTTGCTACTATGATACAGGTCTATTATATTGAATGGAAACGTTTTCCCGATGCTGATGCAGATGGCAGTCTTCAAAATTTATTACCTTATAACAAGCTTACCCCTGAATATACATCGGCAAAACAAAAACTTTTCTGTCCTGATACAAAAGAGTTATATTATTATGAACCGAATCCGGAGAGGGATAATTTTACTATATCCTGCCGTTTAGGACATCCGTTAGTCGGGTTATCTCCTATGACTCCCTATTATACGTTTGCAGGAGGTCTGTTCAAAGGGGGAGATTAATCAAAGGAGCGTTTTCCTGATATTTTATTAAAAAGGGTTTCTTCGGAAGCCCTTTTTATCCTAAAAGACCGCAGAATACTTCCTCTATAGAGGGAGCAGTCACTTTAACAACATAGAGGCATCGCCAAGGCTGTAAAAACGATAATTTTCTTTTATTGCTTCTTTATAAAGTGCATGCGTTGTTTCTGTTCCTATAAAAGCGCATACCAGCATAAAAAGAGTGGATTTTGGCAGATGAAAGTTTGTTATAATACCGTCTATCATTTTAAATCTGTATCCGGGATAGATAAATAAATCAGTTTTTCTGTTTATCTCGTTAAGTTTGCCATCTTCACCGGCAGCACTTTCAAGAGTTCTCACTGATGTCGTCCCTACTGCTATTATTTTCCCGCCTTTTTCTCTGGCAGAATTTATCTTTTCTATCTGTTCTTTTGTTATTATTGCGAGTTCTTTTTCCATTTCGTGAGCTTCTATTTCTTCGGTTTTTACGGGACGAAATGTTCCCAGTCCTACATGGAGTGTTATTTTTATTACAGTAATTCCTTTATCTTCGATTTTTTTAAGAAGTTCTTCTGTAAAATGTAATCCTGCAGTAGGAGCAGCAATTGAGCCTGGAACTTTTGAATAAATAGTTTGATATCTTTCTCTGTCTTCAAGATGCTTTTTTATATAAGGTGGCAGTGGCATATGGCCTATTTGTAATAATTTTTCGTAATAAGAGGGATCTTTAAAGGATATTATTCTTGTGCCATTACTTTCTCTTCCGATTATTTCTCCTTCCAGAATTCCGCCGGCAAAGAGGATTTTATGGCCTGTTTTTATCCGCCTGGAAGGATTTGCAAGACACCTCCAGGTACCTTTTCCCAGTTCTTCTATTAAAAGTAGTTCTATTTTTCCTCGTGTAGGAATTTTTTCTCCAAAGAGCCTTGCAGGAATTACTCTTGAATTATTTAGAACAAGGACGTCACCTTTATTCAGATAATCTATGCAATCAGTAAAGGTTTTGTGGGAAAATTTATTATCTTTAAATAAGAGAAGTCTGGAATTTTCTCTTTTCTGTAGAGGCTCCTGGGCTATCAGTTCCTGAGGCAGATAATAGTCAAATTCTGAGAGTTTCATAATTTTTCCTTTAGAATTTTGTTTTGAAAAATTTAGCAAAAGAACTTCCAAAAGATATAATACCTACTATAGCACTGAGTCCTGCTGTACCGTCTTTCTCTCTTTTCTGTATTACATGGGTTGTTTCGTTGATCTTTCTTTCTACTTCCCTGACTTTGATGCAGATTGGTTCCAGTTCATTATTTTTTGCCATCCCTATTGCTACTTTTCCTGCTTCTTCCAGCATATCCTGTCCTCTTAATACCAGGGCGTCATATCTTCTTTTCGCTTCCATTCGTTCTGCTGAATTCAGAAGTTTATATATGAGATCATCCAGAATTTTCTTCCACTGAGGTATATTTTCTGCAACTTCTCTTCTTTTTTCCAGATTGGCTTCCTGACCTGCTACCTGAATGGCATTATTAATTTCCGTTATATCATCTGATAATCTGTGAATTGTATCGCTTTCCAGTCCTTTTTTTTTGAAAAGTTCAAATGCTTTAAGTCCTGCCTGCATCAGGAATTCCCTTTTCTTTTCATGCAATTCACCCAGTTCTATATATAATCTGGCTGTCTCTGTAGAGTCTTCTAACATACCCATAGGATTGCCTCCTTATTAGAGTTGAGAGTTGAATGTTTAAAAACTATAAACACTCAACACTCAACTTCTCAATTATTTCTTTAATTTTATCTCTTACTTCTTTCTTATTTTCCTGTTCCAGAGCAGTCTGCAGTTCATTCAGAATTTCTTTATTACCAAGCTTACCAAGGGCACATACTGCATCAAATCTAACTACCCAGGTGTTATCTCTGAGGCATGTAATGAGAGGCTTAATAGCTCTCCTGTCACCGGACCGTCCGAGACCTGAAGCAGCGTTTCCTCTTACGGAAAAATATTCATCTTTCAATGCTTCTATCATAGGTTCTACTGATTTTTCATCTCCTATTTTAGAAAGAACTGAAGAAGCATGGAAACGAACTACTCTATCATGATCCTTAAGTTTTTTACATAATGGCACTACAGCTCTTTTATCTCCTATTTTTCCCAGAGACGTAATAGCTTTCATTTTTAAATCGTTATTATCTGTTTCCAGTGCTTCAATAAGTACCGGTACGGCTCTTTCATCTCCTATTTCTCCCAGGGCTATAGCTGCACCGGTATTACCTTCTTTCAGAGCTTCCAGCAAAGGCTCTATAGCATGTTTATTTTTAAGTTCCCCCAGACCGATGCCTGCACCAATATTACCATTTTTGAGAGATTCTATCAGAGGATATAATGCCCTGTCAATACCAAGGTTTCCCAGTCCGATAGCTGCTGCTGTATTACCTGATTTAAGTGCTTCTATAAGTGCTTCTACTGCTTCTGAATTACCAAATCTGGTAAGGGCGGAAGCGGCTTCTTCCACCAGATCAGGATCTTTTTTTGATAATGATTTTATAAGCGGTTCAATCGCTTTATCATCTTTAATTACTCCCAGTGCTATTGCTGCTCCGCTGTTACCATCATTGAGTGCTTTAATAAGAGGTTCTACTGCACTTACATCACCTATTTCTCCTAAAGCTATTGCTGCTGTCCTTCTTACAATTTTTTCTTCATCTTTCAATGCTTTTATAAGAGGATCTACTGACATGCTATCCTTTAATTTGCCTAAAATCATAGGTATACGGTACCTTATACTGCAATCACTGTTTCCAAGTGCTTCTATCAGTAATGGCAATGCTTTTTCTCCCATGTTTTTTAAATCATCTTTTGCTTTATAAATTTCATTTATATTTTTACTGCCGAGTTTTTCTATCAGATCTTTGATTGTTTTTTCCCGGAGACTATCCATTTCTTCCACTTATAATCTCTCCTTAAATACGTGATGCGTAATCCGTGATGCGTAATGCGTCACGATTTTTATAATTTCGACGATTCCCCTTTTTATCCTCTTGAACTTTAACTAATAACCGATAATTGATAACCGTTCACATCAGGGCGTTTAATTAAACGTCCCTTTTCACTCTTCACTCTTCACTTTTCACTTTTCACTCTTCACTTTTCACTTATTTAAATCATATCAAGCACATCCGATATAATATCAAAATATTTATAACTTTCTTCTTCCGGTGTATATTCTTCTTTTAATTCTTTAATTACCATCAATCTATTTGTAGCCTGGAGAAGTGAGTAATAAGTTGTAAGTAAGAATAATCTCAGGTGAGTTGTTTTATACATTTCTATATCACTCTGAGCCTGCATATATTCGCCGAGAGTTTTCTGTATAAATATTTTTACAATTGAATCCGTATCATCCATAGTGTTTAATAACCGGTTTTTTTCTGAAATATTATGAATCAAACCGGCCAGTAAAGAGACTTTTTCAAGAAATACTTCCTGACTGACCTGAGCTATATGAAATCCTGTAAAAGTATCCATAAAATCTTCCAGAGTACTGTTGTGGAGCGGCGCAACTTTATATTCAAGGCCTAAAGTCAGAAGTTTGTTTGATATAGTAAGTACCTGTGTGCTGAATATAAGTTCGAGCATATTTTTATCCTGGTAGAAGGTCTGTATTTGATCTATTGCTGTCTGGGTAAAAGTGATGGCTATGAGTCCTTTCTCAAGTATCCACTGTTCCAGATAGGTCAGACCCTGTGGAAATCTGTAAGTATCCCAGTGATTGGTTATACTATCCACTGTCTGTCTCAAAAAAATCAGGATATTATTTTGCATAAATTCAACTCTTTTGCTGAGTTTGAGCAGGGTACTTTCTCCTTTGGTACTATATAGATTGGGATTTGCAAAACATTCTTCTACCAGCGTTATGAGACCGCTTATGGATTCTGCCTTTTTTATCTTGCTCCATTGCTGCAGTTTTAAGGAGTGTTCTCTTAAAGCAGTGAATAATTCTTTTATCCATCCGCTGAGTTCCCATGGACTTTCCAGAGCATGGGGAAGTCTTTCTATTTTTAATTCCAGATAGGTTAATTTATCAAATAACTCTTCCAGATTCTCATCGGACAGTATATAATCATCTTCATTGCCTGAGTAAGGATCTTCTTCCAGATTATACCAGTTTTTCCAGAGATCACTTATTTTGTATCTCATGTTTATTTCGTATTCGTTTACCCTGATCCATTCATCGTAAGGCAGTTCATCAGGTTTAATTATTACGGCATCTTCCAGTAATTCACTCTCTTCCACCTGGGCTATTTCCATAACTTTCATAATAGAACTGAGATATTCTGCTATGCTGAGTCCTGCATTTAATGTAGCTACAATTTTATCCATAGTTTCTGTTCTTTCATCCTGAAAATTTATATAGAATTTTGATATGTCGTAGATGAAAAGATAATTTGAAGCTACAAGAAATAAAAGAGTTTTTACTCTCTCAAGAAATATTTCTCCATAATTTGAGAGCACCTCTTCAAGTGTATTAAGTATTCTATTTAATACGCTCATATTTATACGTTGCTGGAAACCACATTCGGCAAGAAGTTTTATTTCGGTTTCCGATAAATTTATTCCAATATTCTGTAATTTATTATTTAAGTCTTCATATTGCTGGTCGGTTAATTTCTTACGCTCCAATGGTTGACGGGTGATTTTTGCTATTTCCAGAGAAGAATGATGTTCTATTTCTTTTATTTCTATTCTATCCTTTGGAATTTTAAGAGTAACAGCAGGTTTTTTTTCCGAATTTGTTAAAATTAAATCTATTTCGTCCTGATTATAACCCAGGTGTGAGAGGGTTTTAGATAACCCTTTAGCAGTAAGTTTTTTATGTTTTAAGTAGTTTTCCAGAGCATTGAGTTTAAGTGCATTTAAATGGGTGTTCTTTAAATTATCTATAACATCTCTGTCTATTTCGTACCATGGTTCATTGGGAGAAAGTGTTTCTCTGGGTATGATTTCATGCACTTCAAGTGCAGTAACTGATTCCCTTGAAGGAATATTATGGAGCTTTACGTCGATATCCAGTAATATTTTATTTATCTCCTGTATATTATTAATTTTTTCTTCCAGTTCATTTGTTTCTGTACTATCATCTTCAAGGAACAGGTTTATATCATCCAGCCTATCAATATATTCTTTTATTGTATCAATATATTTTACCAGCAGGTCTTTTTGTTCTTCTGTTCCGCCTTTTTTTAAATTTATCTTTAGTTTTCTCGACAAAGTTTTCATTGCACTTTCGGTTTTTTCAAGATATTCTACCAGAATATATCTTTCTTCACCTTCAAGCACTGTGTTCATTTTGCTAATCAGTTCTGTAGAATATTCAGAATTATATCGTTCCATATATTTCTCCAACCAGTATTCTCTTAAATTTATTATTCACTGAGATAAGCATAAATAATACATATATGCTCTCGTGACGAGTAACTCGTAACGCGTGACGGAAGGAAAACATTTATTAATCCTTATGCTCAGGTCAGTATATGACATAACTATAATTGTAATGCATAACGGATGGCTTTACCATTCACTATTCACTTTCACTATTTTATTATTCACCACTACAATGACAATTCCTTTTTAAGCTTATGAGTTTGTAAGGAAACTTACGAACTAATTGCCTTTTTTTTATTTTATGATATAATTATAAAATTGCTACAGGAAAGAGTATTTGTAAGTGTTCAGCAGTTAGCTATCAGCTATCAGCTAAAACTTACAAAGTCTGACTGTGTAAATCAGTTTGAAAAAATATTTAACGACATTTATTATGTAATTCCTGTAAAATCTGACTGCTGTCTGCTGATAGCTGAACGCTTACGAGTATTTTTTATCATCTCCTTCACAATTATTATAAAAGAGGAGTATTTTTAGTTTTGGCGAAATGTAAAATAATATTTTTCAGTAGATTTAGGAGAGAAGGTTAGAATGCTAACGAAGTCTTGTATTTTAATTGTTGATGATGACCCGGATATTTTGAAATTACTATTTTTAACACTTCAGAAAAGAGGTTACCATGTAGTAACTGTAGGGCGTGGAATTGATGCCATCAAGGAAGTAGAGAGAAATAAATTTAATATTATATTATTAGATTTAAAGATGCCCGGTCTGGATGGAATGGAAACCTACAGGAGAATAAGATTACTGGATTCTGATGTCACAGTTATCATGATGACCGGTTATCATGATGAAGATGTGCTCAGGCAGGCCCTTAGAGAAGGCGTCTTCAGTGTTGCTCTTAAACCTCTTGACATAGCCAAAATGGTCAGTCTTGCAAATCTGAAATTAATCAATGTTTTCTATGATATGACATCAGATGAAATCAGTGAGATAGCAAATATAACTACTGAATGTAAATTTTCACCAAAGGAAGTAATATTTATACCGGATGATACTGCTGATGCAGTTTATTTTTTAACCAACGGACGGGTAAAACTTTATCAGATTTCCTCTGAAGGAAAAGAGATAACACTCGGTATTTTACAGCCGGGAGATATTTTCGGTGAAATGGAAACTCTCGGACAGAGCAGACGTGAAGTTTTTGCCGAAGCTATGGATACATGTTATGCCTGTAAAATTGATAAGAAGCCTTTTGAGAAAATGATTCAGGAAAAACCTAAAGTGGCATTGAAACTCATACAGGTTATGGCCAGGCGATTCCAGCAGGCCCAGTCGAAAATAGAAGATATGGCTTTCCGTGATGTTACGGGAAGACTGTCCAAATTAATACTTAAACTGGCAGAAGAATTTGGTGAACATACATCAAAAGGTATAAAGATAAGCGTAAAACTGACTCATAGAGATATAGGCAATATGATTGGTGTTTCAAGAGAAACTACTACTTCTACATTGAATAATTTCAAGAAACAGAGATTTATAGATTTCAGTAGAAGATATATTACGGTTCTGGATAAGAAAGGATTGGAAAATCTTATTTGACCAGGATTTATAGGATTTATGGGATTACCAGGATGATGAATATAACTACTTTACTTGAAATTGCTAATCCCGGTAATTCTTTAACCACGAAAATTCCGGTCAAAAAAAAGCTTTAGAGGAAAATTATGGAAAGGTAATTTATCTAAATAATTTATGGTAGAAAAAAACTGGGAAGATGAGATTAAAAAAGTAGATATACATATATTATCAGGTTTTTCTGCATCAGGTAAGACTCTTGCCAACAGATTCCTTGAAGAACTGGGATTTATAACAATTTCCCCTACTTCGCCTGACGATATAACTCATGATGTTAAATCTCTTGTCATGAGAGGAATTAAAAAAATTGTAGTTAATGTTGATATCAGAACTTATATAGCCAGTTGTCTTGAAAGCGAACTCTTTCTGTCTTCTTTTAACAGAGCACTTGAGGAACTGTTCAACCCTCCTGTAATGTTTTTAAGCTGTTCAGATGAAGTGCTTATAAGAAGATTAAGCAAAGAAGGACGTTCTCTTCATCCTCTCTCTGCTATCCTGAGTATGGATATATCGGTGGAAGAGGCTCTTTCACTTGAAAAGAGGATATTAATGCCGGTAAAAGAAAAGGCCAGATTTATTATAGATACTACTCTTACAAGTGTGTGGGGATTGAGAAGAAAGATTTTCGAAATTTATACTTCTCCTACTGATTTCAGCGATAAATTTACCAGGTATTTTCTCTCCGATAGTGTCCATTATGATCAGGTATTACTGGATGTTGCAAAGAATATAGTTAAAAAAGTAATTTCCGAAGTAAAGCCATTGTTGCTTTTTGATGCTGCCCGTTCCAGTGAAAAAGTTGAAAATCTTCGTGAAAAAGACCCGGAAGATGAAACGAGAAAGATAGATATTATAGCAGAACAGGAATATATCATTGGTCTGGAAAATAATGTAGGTGTACCCTATCTGTTGCTTACTGAAGAATCAGGTGAAATTGAAGTCGGAAAATCAAATCCTGATTTAATGGTTTTTGTAGATCCTCTTGACGGAACTGATCTTGCTATAAGAAGGATACCTTTATGTGCCACTTCCATATGTTTTTATTCTAAAACTCTCGGTGAGTTCCTTGCTTCCGTAGTGGGGGATATTTTTACCGGGATTATTTATTATGCGAGTAAAAGCCAGAGCGGTGCTTATATTGAAGGTAATGATTATGGCCCTATAAGGATTTTTCCGTCCAGAGTAAAATCATTATCCGAAGCTTTTATAGCCAATTTTGCTATAAAGCCTCAGAGACTGGTTTCTCTTGGAGAGCAAAGGAATTTAATCCTTAAATCTCTCAGAATTTTTAATAACGGAGGACCTCTTGAAATCTGCAGGGTTGCCTCTGGAGATACAGATGCCCTTGTTGAGTTTAATAAAGGTTTTGCCGGTTATGATTTATACTCAGGTGCTTTCATTTTATCTAAAGCAGGCGGAGTTTGTAATCGTCTGGACGGAAAACCTCTTGAGGTCAGTGAAGATGTTAATTACAGACAGAAATTTATTGCTGCCTGTAACGGAGAATTATTTTCCAGTATTAAAGAAGTACTGGTTTGATGACTGAATAAATAATTAAAAAATCCTCGCGTCACGCGTCACGCGTCACGCGTGACGAATAAAAAATCTTTAATTTTGGCGATAGTTTTTCTTATTTGGGAGGATTTCTATTTGACTGTAAAGAAGTATTATAGTTGATTTTATTTGTATTTTTTTAAAATATACAGTAACATTATTGTTACACATATAATTTTATTCATTTTATATATAACCTGGAAGGTCTTTGTGAAGGTTGCTATAAATTAATTAGATAGGGGAGTAACGATGAGCGAACTAGAAAATGACCTGTCTGAAAAGAGGCCTGTTAAGAAGAAGATAATCAGGAAGAAAATTATAAAAAGAAAACCGGGCGGTGAACCGGGTGAAGTAATAGGTTCTCAGGATGTGGAAACAAAGGACGATAGTTCAGATATACAGAAGAGTGAAGGAACTCCTGTAAGAAGAATTATAAAGAGAAAAGGTATCGTTCGAAAACATGCCAGAGAAAGTGTTGAAGAGGTTCTGGGAAAGAAGATTGCACCGGCTCCGAAAGAACAGGAAAAAATAGTAGAATATAAGGCTGCTCCTGTAGAAGATGAACCGGTTCCCGATGATGTGAAATCAGAAGGAGCAGATGAGGGAGACAGTTCCAGAGTAATAAGGCGCAGGGTTGTAAAGAAGAAGCCTGCCATAAAAAGAGTTATTAAAAAGAAGGCTGTTACCAGGAGACTGGCCCGTGAGACTATTGAACAGGTTCTGGGAAAAAAACTTGAAGGTGAAGAGAAAAAGGAAGAAGAAAAACCTGTTAAAGAAGTTGCGCCGGAACCGGTGATTTCCGCGCTTCCTAAAAGGAAGACTATGGTTACCAAAAAGGTTTCTGATGAGGAGCAAAAAGAGAGAGAAATACAGAAACCTGTTGCTCCGGCAGTGGTTATCCCTCCTGACTGGAAAGAAAAGAAGATTGCATCTTATAAAAAGAAAGCAAAATCTTCTCCTATATTTTCTCCTTTGCCTAAAGACACAAAGTTAAATGAACGATATAAGATACTGGAATTAATACATTCCGACTGTTATGGTTGTGTTTACAGGGTAACAGATTTAAAGGAAAAAAATAAGGACCTTGCTTCAAGGGCAATTAAGGAAATACAGTATTCTCTTTCTGATTGTAATAATGTGAGCGGTCTTCAGGAAGCTATGAATATGCTTAAGAGAATTGCTTCTTTTCTTCAGGATATGAGTCATCCTTTTTTAACAAAAATCTATGATTACTTTTTTGATATAGATGAAAAAAAAGGTGCCAGATTTTTTGTTGTTATGGAATTTGTACAGGGTAAGCCACTGGAAGAAATTTTATCAGAATATAAAAAAGAAGGGAAATCTCTGAGTGCAAAACAGATATTTAAAACTATATCGAATATATGTGATGCCATGTATTATTCCCATAATAAAAAACCTTTCCCTATAGCTTTTATAAATCTGAAACCTTCCAATATTATGGTTGCCGAAGACGATAGTCTGAAATTTATAAATTATGGTATGGGAAGAATTATTATTAATCCGGACAGTACGTCTGAATACAGGGGAACTCTGGGATACTCTGCTCCTGAACAGAAGGGTGTGGATTTTACCAATACTAAAGCAGATATTTTTGCCTTCGGTGTTACTATTTATTACCTTCTTTCCGGTATTAATCCGGAGGAATATCCCTATGAATTTAAATCTATAAAAGATACAAAACCTTTTATTTCAGATAAGGTAGAAAACTTTATTTTCAAATGTGTAAATGTACATCCTGAAGATCGTCCGCTTATTCAGGAAGTGAGAGAAACCATTAAAGGTTTTGATTTCTTTGAACTTGATACTTCTACTGAAGAAAGTAAGAAAATAGAAGAAAAAAGAAAGAAAATAGAAGGTAGTAAAGCTAAAATAGTAGAGCCTCTGGATGATATAATTGGTGAAGTTGCAGAAGATGAACCGAAAAAGCCTTCCAAAATTAATCTTGCATGGATTATAATACCTGTTATAATTATTATTATAATAATATTAGTTATAGTTTTAAAACCTTTCCATTAATTATAATAAAATATTATTATATGAGAATCGTGAATGGTGAGGAGTGAAGGGTGAAGAGCATAATAGCTTCTCATTCTTTAATGTGACTACCCAGTCATGACAGTCAGGTATAATTTTAAAACTTTAAAACAATTGTGTTTGCGGGGGAGATGGTTTTATGTTTAAATATTTAATCTTTGCAGGGTGGCTGGTGATTGCCAGTGTTTTCCTGTCAGGATGCGGAGGACTTGGAGGAGGCAGTGGAGTTTCTACTGTAGGTAATACTGCTCCTGCCCCGCCTGTTGCTGCTACTACGCCGGAACAAACAGGGGATATTACGCCCGGCCCTTCTGTTATACCTTCTACACCTGGAGGAGATAACAGGTATGTAGTTTATAAATCTGCTGATAACTCTACTATGGCAGTCCTTGGTGCTGCTGTTCCCCCACCGGAAGGGTATACACCGGACTCAGCTATTAAAATCTTCATGATAGATCCCAACGGAGTTGCAGCAGATCTGCCTGTTGAAGGTAATGGTGCCTTTAATTTAGACAATATTAGCACTGGAATGAAGGATACGATTGATATTAATGTTGTAAGTACTACGTCAGGAGAGGGGGTATTTCTTCAACTTCCTGTTCTGGATATTACTTCTGCTTCATCTATAGTTTCTTCACCTTCAGTATCTTCACCGGATAGTCCTTCCCCTGTTCCTTCTCCTGCCACCAGTCCTGTGAGTGATGTAAATCAGCCTCTTGAGCCAAATACAGATCCCAATACGGTAAAACCTGCCGGTACAACTGCTCCGTCAGTTTCATCTCTGGCAACAAATATGTCATCGGAAAAGATTGTTCATATCAAGATTTTCCCTGATGTAAAGACAGTATTAACAGGAGAAATTGTTTTTTACCGTGCAGTTGGAATTGATGCAAACGGTAAGAAAGTAAAACCTGCAAGTATAAAATGGTCAAAGAATATGAAACCTGTATCAGGAGATCCGTCTGCAGCTATCTTTAATCCTTCTACGACGGATGACAGAGTTGAAATAGCAGCGTGGATGCCGGACGAACAGGACCCGGATGATCAGGATAAAGCATTACACAAAGATGTGGCCATAGCAACCGTTCTTGACGGAACGAAAATGACAAAAGTTACCGGAACTCTTTATGATACAGATGGCACAGCTCCTATGGCAAGCAGTCTGCTTATATGTGATACCTTTTCGCCGGGTGTTGATTATATACCTTTAAAGAAGGTATGTCTATCAGGTAATGACGGGAAATACAATATCCATTTAATACCGGGTCTAGTATATAATGTTTCCTTTATTAATCCTTCTGATAAGAAGTTTTATAAAGGCAATCCTGATAATATAAAACCAGGTGAAAGTCAGGAAGAGATGACTCAGATTGTAAACAGGAGCCCGACTATTTATTCTTATAATAAATCCTTCAAACCTCTTCTTCCTGTGGAAGAGTATATACAGAATGCGTGGAATTTTGTTTCAAACATAACAGATAAACCTGTCCCGGCCCTTTATATGGATATAAGTCATATTGTTAATACTCCCGGTGAAGAAAAAGAAGGAAAAGTAATGGCAGGTGAATTTTCCCGTGGAACCTATGAATTAACGAAGAATAATGAGAATACATGGGATATAAGTCTTATAAATTATCAGAATCACAGGAAAGCAAGAATAACATATGATAATACAAGATATAAAGGAGAACTGTCTTTTAATCCTTTTGGAATAACAGATGAGAAGTATAGTGCAAATACTCTCTGTATAAGGCAGGATGAATGGGAGATAAGTGATAATAGTTACAAAGGAACTTCAAAATATTATTCTTCAGGACAGAAGGATAAACTCCTCTATACATCTGATTTTAACTGGACAATTCATGATGATCTGAGTGTAGATCAGACTGCAGAATTGTGGTTCCCTGACAGGACTAAAAAAATGGGTAAAGTTTCTGTAATAAGACATTCTTCGGAGACATCTGATAAAGCACAGGATAACGATAATTTATTATACAGTTTTACAGGATCTATGGAAGTATATAGATATGAGTCAGGTAATAATGACGCCGCTGGTGAAACAATGAACTGGGAATTAAAAGATGGCTCTGTTAATCGTGATCTGACAGGCAAATTTGAAGTATCTGATATCAGTAAAGATAGTCAATATAAAGGAACCAGAGTAGTAATAAATCTTCAACGTGAAAAACAGGGTAAGATAAATGATGAACAGATAGGTTCCGGAGAGTTATATCCTTATGGAAGTAATACTCCATGTGCTACATTTAAGATCTATGCAAATGGTTTAATAGATGTAAAGAATAGCATTACAGGAACAAAAGTAAAATTTACTTTATAATAAAATAGTGAATAAATAATCAGAGGGGCCACGACTGTGGCCCCTCTGATTATTTCTGTTTTATCTATCCATGCCTTTTAATAAGGTATATTCATCAGGAATATATTTAACAATATGTATATAAGTAAGAAGAATAATGTAACAGAAGTAATTGTCTGCCAGCTCTGACCATCTGTATTTTTAATCATGAGTGGCATTATAGTTTCTTCATACATTGCTTCAGGTTTTAACACCGGTAATGCTTCTGCGAGAGTCGGGAGAGGTTTTTCCTCTGTCTTTTCTGGCACCGGGAGAGGTTTTTCCTCTATCTTTTCTGGCACCGGGAGAGG
>DAIOEN010000037.1:0-36301 GCA_036746235.1 Vulcanimicrobiota bacterium
CTCTAGAAGCCCCCGCTATAATCCCTTAGGATTTAGCGGTGGGAGCGGTCACTTTATCATATCAGATAAAAGAATCAACAAATAAGTTTTTATCACAATTAAAGGAAATTCACAAATTAACATAGAATTTTGCCACTAATAAACTAAAAACATTAAAATAGTCATCTATTAGAAAAATCTAAAAACAGTAAAAATAGGTGGAGGTATTACTTTGTTAGAGAGGCTCTTAAAACATATACCCTGCGATGAATTTGTTAATGATAGTGAAGAATATACTACCAAATTTATAATGAGTCAGTTGAAAAATAATAAAGACTGCGGTAACTGGGTGGTAGTTACAAATTTTTCTATTTCTCCTGATATATCTAACAGATTACCCCTTGAAATTGACATGTTGCTACTTGGTGATAAAGGTGTTCATGTTATAGAGATTAAACATTGGGATAGTATCTATCTGAGTGATAAAGGAAATATAGAAACTATAAGAAATGAAGCCATAAAACTGCAGAAAAAAGCTAAAATAGTTGCTGGCAAAATAAGGAAAGTCAGATGTGGAAAGGATGTTGGTTTTATAGCAGGTAAATTTCTTCTGACAAAAGGTCAAAAAGAAAATTTTAATGGTAAAAAAATAGAAGGGATTGAATTATTTGGAGTATCTGAATGGAAAGACATGCTTGAATTAAATAATTCTATATCCTTGACGGTAGATGAAATTAGATGCCTTTGTGATAATTTAATTCCAGGATCTAATATAGTATTATCTTCAAAAATAAGAAATTTTCAAAATTTTATTAATCTGGAGTTAATTTCATCAAAAGAAGATAAATTTCGACGTGTATTCAAAGGACTGCGTACACCTGGAAGAGAAAAAGTTATTTTAGCTCTTTACGATCTAACTGCTATTAATGACAAAGGTGCTTTCTCCTGTGCAGAAAGAGAATTTAAAGTATTTCATAAACTTCAAAAGTCAGATTATATACCTCGTAATATGGATGGTTTTCAGGAAGCAAAGAATTACCCGGGAGAACTTTATTTTTTTTCTTATATAGATCATGAATCTCCTTCTCTAGCGATTCGTGCTAAAGATACTTCATGGAGTATAGAAGAGAGAATTTATACAGCACATTATTGTTTCAAAGCACTTAAAGATTTCCATGAAAACCAGGATGAACCTGTTCTACATAGAAACCTCACTCCTGAGACTATAAAAGTTAGAGCAAATAATAAGCCTCTTTTTACACAATTTCAATGTGCAAAAATTACAGATAACACTACTATTTCTGGACTAATTGCACCGGAATATAAAGATATTGGAGATTTTATAGCACCTGAAGTTCTGCCGAGAGGTATTATGGCCTGTACAAAATCTTCCGATATATATTCTCTCTGTGCCTCCATTAAAATAATCTTTAAAGAGAAAGAAGAAGAACCTACTGTTAAAAAAGTTCTTAATATTTTATCTTTCGGTCTAAATAGTGATCCTTCTAAAAGACCTTCTATTGAAAATATACTTGAAGAATTTAAGAAATTATATGAAAAACCATTACCGGAAAATTCATCTATAAATGTAGAATACTGGGATAAAGATATAATCAAAGAGTTAAACGGAGAATATTATCGTATAGTTAACAGGCTTGGTAGTGGAGGTGTCGGATATACTTTTAAAGTAGTTCAATTAGATCCTCATGATATAAGTAAAGAAAAAGAAGGTTATTATGTTGCAAAAGTTATAACAAATGAAGCTGTCGCAAAACAGGCTATAGAAGCTTATTCAATAGTTCGGCCATATACAGGGGTTAATTATCTTGCAACTGTCTACCAGGTGAGAACCGATTGGAAGAAGAATGAAATTACAGCACTACTTAACTGGATTGAAGGTGAACCTCTGAGTGAATGGAAAGTTCTTTTGCCTTTGTATCTTGATGATATGGATGATAATCTTCAAGAAGACTTCCTTTTAAGATGGATAAAAAATCTTTGCGAAGGTCTGTCTGAATTACATAAAGTAAATCTTGTTCATGGTGATGTTACTCCTAAAAATATAATTGTCAATAATGAAAAAATTACCCTTACTGATTATGATCTATGTAGCAAAGCAGGCACTAAAATTTTGGGGCGTACAACTATGTATTGTTCATCAAATGTAGATTCTTGTCTTACAGTAAATCTTTCTGACGACATATTTTCACTGGCTGCAAGTATTTTTGACGCTGTTTTTAATCGTTCCCCTTTCGATTTTAACGGTATTAGAGATAAAAATAAAGGTATGAACTGGGAAGGGATTGATAAGGAAACATATCCGAGATTTACGAAATTTTTAGAAAAATCAACACATCCTGATACAGAAAAGAGGTATGTTTCAGCCGTAGAAGCTTTAGAGGATATTAAGTGTTTTTTAGAAACAAGTCTACATCATAAGAGTATATATAAAGAAGACGTGGAGATTTATGAAAAAATACATAATGAACCTTTGTGCCTGGATAATAGGGAGCAACTATTTAAGCTTAAAGAAGAAGCTGAAAAAGCTTATAATCTCTGTAAAGAAATAGAACCTATCGTAAATTTAGAGATCTGGGAATGTGTCTTTACAAAAATCTGGTTTAAGAATTTAGAATATAAAGAAAATATAGATATTTATTTTAAAACTCTACAGGAGTACACTTCTATCTCTCATAATATAGGAAGCGGATATAAGATTGAAAGATGGCTTAAAAATAAAAATATAGATGAAAAATTCAAAAATGCAAAAAAAGAATTTGAAGAACTGTTGGGAGTGATGTAAATGGATCTCAGCAAATTTCACAATCCGTATGATTTTGCAAATCCTGTGTCTGATCAAGCCCTTTTTGCTGGAAGGAAAGAAGAGTTAGAGAACATCAGATATTATCTTGATCATGCCAGAACAGCTCCAAAACCTATTAATATTGCTTTAATCGGCGCAAGAGCTTCAGGAAAAACAAGTCTTTTGAATATATGTGAGATTGAAGCTAAAAAGAGAGAGTTTTGTACTGTACGAATAGATCTTGATGAAAGTGATGTAGAAACCCATATGGCTTTTTTCTATAAACTATTCGATTCTATATTCTGTTCAGTATGTGACTTTGGTGCTTTTGAAGGTATGGAAGGCAAAACTTATGAAACTTATTTCAGTATTATAAATACATATAACATTCCGGAAAAGAAAACCTTCTGTACTTTTTCATTTCCCCTTGAATATGCTATGGCTATGAATAGCGGGAATACTAATAAAAAATTATCCGATCATAATTATAAAAAAGATTTAATTAAATTTACTGAAGAATTAAAAAGACCAATAATATTACTTTTTGATGAATGTAATGTTCTTGCAAAAAGTAGGGAGATTTTACAAAAATTACGAAATATCTTTATGAATCTTCCTGGTTATATGATGGTTTTTACCGGTACTAACGAACTCTTTCCTGTAATGGACGAAGTTTTTTCACCTATTATTCGCCAGTTTAAAAAAATTAATGTTACGCAATTTAAGGATGAAAAAGAAACAGAAGAATGTATAATAAAGCCTCTTGAAAAACTGAGAATTAATTTTATCGATCTAATTGATTGGGAAACTTTTTTTGATATAAAAGAAATCCATAAATTATCAGCAGGGAAGCCTTATGAAATCCAGCTAATCTGTCATAAACTTTTTGAAAGAGTTCAGACTAAAAAAGCCTTGAAAATGAAACTTGATATAGGTATTCTGGAAGATGTCCGTAAAGAACTTGAAGCCACACAGGATATATATAAACGTCCGATATTGATAAAAATAAAAAATTTAAAAAAAGAACAATTAAAAAGTATGGCTCTTATATGTTCCTGTGAAGGTAATGCTTCTTTTGAACAACTGTGGCAGATAGAATATTTCTTGAACGGGCAAGAAAATTGGATTAAAGATGAACTTAGAAAAGAATTAGATTACTTTATTAAAGAAGAACTTTTTAAAATTAAAGATGAGATAATAACTTTTGCTGGAGATGAGTTTGATAAAATTTATACCAAGTATTTCGCTCGTGGACAGGATATTGAATTAAGTTTCTCAGAAACTTCCTTGGAAGAAAAATGGTTTAGAGTAGTAAAATTTACTTTTAACCGTGTATATTTACCAAATGAATCTAATCAAACGCCAATACTTGCTTTGCCAAATATTGATATTAATAATTTTATCAGTAAAATATCGGATATTAATTCTAAGGAAGATATATTTTCAGGAAGCTCATCTATTTTAGCAGATCTGTATTTTCTGATGTTGAATTATAGATATAAAAATTCAATACCTGCTATAAAAATATTTCTCACTATACCTGATATAGAGCTAACCAGATATTTCTGTTACAAAGAACCTATTGATTATTCAGATAATAATATAACAATAGATTTACATACAACTAGAATTTTTGAAGAAAGAGCTGCTGAGATTGGAGGAACATTCCTGATACAGAAAAATGATTTTGTGGTAATTCCATATGAGCGATTGATAAAAAAAGTAGAAAATACAGGAAATGAAAGTTTGAAACATTTTATAATAGATCAACATACTATGAGGATGACTCAAGAGTATACTGAAAAAAGAAATTGTAAAGAAGCTATATTCCATGCACAACTGGTATATAAATATAATAATGATAACAATTTGTCTCCTGTAATAAATAATAATCTTGGATATTTATTTATGTCAGAAGGAAATCTGGATAAAGCCAGAGATTTATTTCAAAAAGCCATTAATGAATATAGAGAAGCTGAACAATTATCCCTACCTAATTATAATCTTGGTATATTAGAGGCGAAATGTGGAAATTTTGATAAAGCTTTATCTCAAATAAATTTATGTATTGAACAGATAGGAAATATAGAAAAGGAAAAAAGGGTAATGTTATGTCTTTTCATTCCTAAAGTTATTGATAGTGAATTGAAATTTGAAGAGCTTAAAGAGGAAATTGAAGTTAATGATAAAGCTTCTGAATATTGGAAAGATAGAGTTAAAAATAAAAAAAATTCAAACATTCAATTAGGAGATAAAGAAAAAACTCAAATTTTACAGCAGTTATATAAAAATTTAAATTTAAAAAAATACTTTTTAGATAAAGGTTATATTGAACTTAAAGGAGTAGATTTATTAGAAACAGCTCTTAAAGCAAAGGAAGCTTTACTTTTATATATGGAATGAAGGGAGAGTGTCATAGATTTCAATCCAGATATTTTTTTATACTGTCATCTATATTTCCGTGTTCAGCCTGTTCTAAAAAGTATATAAGTTCAGATAGACTATAAATCTTACCTTCAGAATACATAGTTTTTATATCATTAGCAAGAACACTATCCTTTAATATAACTAATCTGTTTCTTCCCATAAAAACAAAATTTCTCGTTTTTCTATTAGAAGTTTTTATATTATGAACTGTAATTTTCTTCTCGTATATTGTTCCCGACCATTTACCGTCTATTTTTGCTATTATCCACTTGTGATTGGTATTTGATATTATAGAATTTATAGGAATTTTTATTAATTTTAATTCTAATATAGTATTATGCGGTTTTAAAGTTCCATTTATTACTACTACTTCACTTTTTTCTGCATTATCAAATAATATAGAACCTTCTTTATATGGCTCTAATAAATAATTATTACCCATATTAATACCACTTTCTCTTATGTAATTATATACAGCCTCAGTAAATAATAAGGGGTCAATATAACTTTTACTTAAAATATGTTGACACGTCCATATAGTTCCTGATATGGTTAATATATTTTTAAAATCTACATAAATTACTTCTGTTTTACTTATTTCTTTATTTTTTTCTATCTTATATAATTTAATACAATAGAGATCCGGAAAATTGTCAACGATAATAGAAAAACTATCTTTTGTATAACTGTCATATCCATTTCCGCCATGTATACGTGATTGAATATTTAAATTATATATCTCTTCTGGAGTAAAAGAATTATTAGTTTTTAAAAATTCTCTATAACCATTATGAATAAAGTTCAATATTTTTAGCTCTAATTTAGTTTTCTCTTTAGAATAGAGCAAAGTATTACGGCTAATATCAAATATAAACCCCTTTGGGTTATTGCTATTTACAGTGAAATAGCCTACTCTATGAATATCAAAACATATGGAGTTATAATAAAATGAACTGTTAATATTAAATCCACAAATACCTATCTTTGGGTTGAGCATTATATCTTTAATTGCCTGAATTGAATTGTTACTATCTTTAAGAAAAAAAGTTGTCTTTCCATTATCCTGTTTTCTATAAGCAACATTCATAGCGAAATCTATTTCATCAGCTTTATTAGACCACGCAAATAGTTCTATTTGGTTTTCTTTTGCCAAAAGAGTTTTAGCTCTAAATATATCACTATATTTAAGCAATACAGGATTATCTGGCAAATAATATTTATTATTATCAGGATCAATTACTTCAACAGGTATTTCATTACATAGTATTTCATTCTTAAACTTTACGATAGCATTATCAAGAGATATTCCTTTCTTTAGAAACAATTCAATTTTAGTTCCGGCCGGTCGCTTTAAAGGTTGAAATACAGTATAATCCTTTAAAACATTAATAGAAATCTCAAATTTACACCCATCTATAGCTTCATCTACCTGTTTATCATAGCCCAATAATTCAAAAGGTGCACTTTCTATATAAACTTTTGAAGCGATAGTGAAAACTGACCAGAAGCCTATGCCAAACCTGGCAAGGGAATTATATCCGTGAGATGCATATGTGGGTTCAAATGCTCTACTATTACCTACTGTCAGAAAATTATTTAAAATTATATTTCTATCCATTCCACAGCCATTATCAATTATTGTGATTTTTGAATTGTTTCGATCAAATGTTACAGTTATTTTTGGTTTATAATTCCTATTTTCAGGAGTATTATGTTTTCTGTATCTGCATGCTTCTACAGCATTTTGAAGTAGTTCCTTAACAGGTATACCTTCATTATTTTTCCAGAGAGAATTAGAAGAAATAAGATTTATTACATTTTCTTTTTTCATTCGTACACCTAATCTTACAAAATCAAAATCTATGCTGTCTAAAGTACGTATAAAAGAATCCGGCCTTAATCTTAAGCGTTTTTTACTGCTCCTGTAGTCAATATCACAATACTGTTGAACCCAGTTTTCTATTGTATCAATAGTTGTATGAGCCAGATTCAAAATTTCCGGTTCGTTGAAAGAACCGGAAAAAATTACTTTACCATCATCTCCTATAGCTACATTATCTCCAATACATATGTGTTTCATATTCTCTCTATATGAAACCAGAGCTTCCTCACTACTGTCATTCTTAATTTTAGTGAGAACCCCATCTATTACTCTTGTATCACTAAATTCTATAGCATCAGCAATACACAAGATACATGCCAACTGTTTTAAGTCTATTTCTCTTTCATCGACAGCTACTCTTTCTCCAAGTTCCGCTTCAAGTTTATGAATTGATAAATTATGAGATTTCATTAAATTATGCAAAAAACTTATTAAATTTTCTGGAATACCTAAAGAGTCTTTATTGTCATTGATGTATCTTCCACCCCTCTGAGAGTGATTAACACGTAAATGTTTTTGTAAATTTTTATTTATTTCCCATGATTCTTCCTTATTTATTCCTAATTCAGTCAATAATTGATCTTCTTCACCAAGAAAAATTGTCATCCCTAAATCATGAGCATAGGCAGAACATATTAACAGAAAAGTTTCTTTCCTGGAAAAGCATATAGGGCTATTTGCTTCAATACATTCCGGGTTTATTATTTGCTCCATTCTTAGAATTACTCTGTAGCCATGATGAGCATCATGTCTTGTATAATAAGGGAAATATATTTTTATTGTATTTAATATGGGAGATATATTTTCAACAAATTGTACAGCTCTTTTACTGTAATCTTCATCAATCGATTTGAGATAGTTCCATAATTTGGTTTCCTTTAATTTTTCTACAGGTCCATCAACATCCATAATTTTGCCACCTTTTAAATAAAAAAGCTGATATATTGTTTCTTTATCAGGTATTTGTCAAAGATTAAAACTAAAACGCTTAATTAATTCTACTATGATGCATATTTCCCCTACAGAAAATTGTTATAATTATTATCTGAACTTTTAAAATATTTGCAACAGCATTTTAATAACTAATTCTTTTTATTTTTTTTACAGGAAATTCACAAATCAACATAGAATTTTACCTCCGATAAACTTGAAACACAGGAGTGACCATATTGACAGAACACCTTGAAAAAATAGACTCTTCTTCCGAAACCACAACATCCATCGGCGACGGAATGATCCTTGATTACATCACGGGAAAGGCAAAAAAAGAATCCGAAAAAGAACTTGTCCGCCAGAGAATTGCAAGAGCCTTATTCCATGAATACGGCATATCGGTAGATGACATGGAACCGGATTTTCCCGTTAAAGTAAACGGCAAAAGAAAAAATATAGATATCGTCATTTTCCAGGCACAGAAAGAACATACACAGGAACATATAGTCAGAGTAGTCCTCTGTCAGAAAGAACCTAAAAACGGCAAAAAGGGTTCTTTTAAAATGCGTGACCATGAACAGGCTCAGAAGGATCTTGAAGAACTCAAAAACTTTATGGCAGAACTGGATAACTGCAAATACGGCCTATGGACAAACGGCATAGAATTCTTTTTCCTGGAAAAGGAAATTTTGCGTTTCGACATAGACTTTAAGCCTGTAGGAGACTGGCCGGCAGGGGATGAAACGACAGGCACAAGAAGTGTATATTCCGAAGCCCGTATGAGAAGGGCAGAGCCGGAAATGCTCAGGACTGCTTTCCGCAGGTGCCATAATTTCATCCACGGAAATGAAGGTATGCCCAAAGACGCCGCCTTCTGGCAGTTCCTATTTCTTATCTTTGCCAAGATGTATGATGAACTTTCTCCGGGAAATATGAGGCGATTCTGGGCTTCTCCTACGGAACAGTTTGATCCTGAAGGAAGAAAAAATATAAGAAACCGTATTATTCCGCTCTTTGATGAGGTAAAAGTGAAATACTCCTCCATCTTTCAGGGAAATGAAGAGATTACCCTTTCCGACAGGGCACTTGCCTTTATGGTTTCCGAACTTGCAAAATACGACCTGGGCAGAACAGATATGGACGCAAAGGGAGCTGCCTACCAGGAGATTGTAGGGACAAACCTCCGGGGAGACAGAGGGCAGTATTTTACTCCCAGGGGAGCCATAAAACTTATGGTGGAAATGCTTGACCCGAAGCCTTATGAAAGAGTTCTTGACCCTGCCTGCGGCACAGGGGGATTCCTTATTGCAGTTCTGGGGCATATACTGAAGAAATTCAGGGAAGAAGCAAATATATCCGCCAGGGATGAGAGCACTGAAGAATTCCTTTCGGTGAAAGAGAAGATAGGGGAGTTTTCTGTAAATAATCTCTTTGCATGCGATTTTGACCCCTTTCTCATAAAGGCAGCCCAGATGAATGTAGTCATGGGAAGCAATAAAGTGGCAAATCTCTTTCATCTGAATTCACTGGAATTTCCTGCAGGGCATCTTGATGGGGTAAAGGATGGAAAGGAAAGAGCTCCTCTCGGGTCTATGGATGTGGTTTTAACGAATCCTCCCTTCGGATCGGATATCCCCATAACAGATCCCAATATATTGAGAGATTACGACCTTGCTCATGTATGGGAGAGAACTGAAGACGGGAATTTCAGGAATACGGGAAAACTTCAGGGAAGTGTTGCGCCTGAAGTGCTGTTTATAGAAAGATGTGTCCAGTGGTTAAAGCCGGGAGGAAGGATGGGGATTGTTCTTCCTAACGGTATTCTTGGAAATCCCGGAGATGAATATATAAGATGGTGGATTTTACGTCATGCATGGGTTCTTGCCAGTGTGGAAGTTCCTGTGGAGGCTTTTATCGTGGAAGCAAATGTGGGAATACTTACGAGTCTTTTATTCCTTAAAAAGAAAACAAAGGAAGAGATTTCTGCCGAAGATTTCGGAGGAGTTAAGGAATATCCTGTTTTTATGGCAGTAGCAGAAAAGGCAGGTTTTGACAGAAGAGGAAATACCCTTTATAAGAGAAGGCCCGACGGGGAAGAGGTAATTGAAGAAGTAGAAGAGGAAGAGACGATTCGGATAGGGGACAGGCGAATAAAGAGAACTTTAAAGAGGAAACAGAAAATACTTGATGATGATTTTCCACTCGTGGCAGAGGCTTACAGGAAGTTTCGAGAAGAAAATAAGGAGCCGGGAGTATGAAGAGTAAAGTTATTCCAAGTTCGTGGATGAATCAGGAAGGTAGAAGACTTGATTGTGGACCTTATATGTCCGGTGGAATTGAAGTGAAAGCTATTGTCGAAAAATTAAGAACTACAAAAGTTCTCTTAAAAGATGTTACACTCGGCGGACTTGATGGAATTTATCATGCCGGTCGTGAAAGTCGCTTATGGGTGAGTAGTTTAGAATATGGTGTGCCATTTATGAGTAGTTCTGATATTTTGTTGTCTGATTTAAATAACCTACCACTTATATCTAAAAAACAGATTCTAAGAAACCCCAAATTTATTATTCGTGAAGGATGGATATTAATTACAAGATCTGGTTCTATTGGCCGAATGATTTATGCTCGGAAAGAAATGAATGGTTTTGCGTGTACTGAACATGTATTAAGAGTTATACCAGACACAGAAAGAATTTTACCAGGTTATCTTTATACATATTTGAATAGTAAATTTGGTGTTCCTCTCGTGATTTCAGGCACTTATGGCTCATTGATACAATCTATCGAACCACATCATCTTGCAAATATACCGGTTCCAAGATTGGGAGAAAAAATAGAAAATGATATTCATAAAATGCTTTCAGAAGCTTCTGAGATCCGCTGTAATTCCAATAATACTTTAAGACAGGCAGCAGATTGTTTTAATAAATTAATTTCCGATATAGACTTAACTCAATCTTCACCTAAAATAAGTATTATAAGTTCCAGTGTAATAAGGAAAAGGTTTGATGCGGCTTTTTATGATCCTGTTGTAACCAGAATAAGGAATAAAATAGAAGAAATGCCTTGTAAAACTATAGGAGAATTCTGTTCCCGTATGTTCTTACCCGGTATTTTTAAACGTATTCACACCGATGATATTAATTATGGAGCACCTTATTATAGTGGAGCTTCTTTATTCTGGCTAGAGCCAAAACCTAAATCTATACTTTCAAGAAAATCCACTCTTTTTGAAGATGTAAAACTTGAAAGAGGGACTATTCTTGTACAGGCCTTTGGCAGTGATGGGGGACTTATAGGACGTCCTGTATGGGTAGGCTCTCATCTTCATGGTGCCACTACAACTCATATGCTTATTCGTTTAAATACCTGTGATAAAACCATGTCCGGTTATTTATTTGCTTTTTTACTTTCTGAAGCCGGTTACAAACAGATAGCTTCACTGAGTTATGGCGGTGCCATACCTCATCTGGATGAAAAAGGTATTGCCACTGTCTTAATACCATTACTTCCTGAAAATGAAATGAGAGAAATCAGTCAGCAGGTAATAAAAGCTCTGGATGAAAGAGACAGAGCGTTATCACTTGAACTTGAAGCACGTAATTTAGTAGAAAAAACAATAGAGGAGGCCTGTCATGGCTAAAGTCATCCAAATCGGCACCCCTGTAAACGACTCGGAACGTGAAGCCATTGCCTTTCTTCGCGATAATCTCCCCGCCGGCTATTTTATCATACATAATTTCGAACTTCAGTCCAATCAGGAATTTTATGAAATAGATCTTGCAGTCATAACTCCCCATGCAGTCTATATTTCCGATGTTAAAGGAACACGCGGGGAGATACAGGTCATAGGGCCGAAATGGTATCCCGAAGGAAGGCAGCCTTTTACCTCTCCTCTTGCTAAATTACGGCACCATGCGAAAGTATTGAAAGGTTTAATCATTTCTTCAAACCCGTCTGTGCCGGCACTGCATAAAGTTTATGTCGATGCGGCAGTCATATTGACCTCTCAGGACGCAGTTCTCTATGATTCTTCAGGCAGGGATAAAGGCAATGTGGTTACACTGAAACAAAGCCTTTCTTTTTTTCAGGATTCATCCCGTATACCGTCAAACCTGAAAGATATCAGACCTTATTATGAAATGATAAGAAAAGCCTTACATGGAAATATCAAACCTGCTGATAAATCTTTACAGTTCGGAAACTGGACGGTAAAAGAAAAACTCGGTTCCACCGTTAATTATACTGAATACAGAGGATATAACTCCTTTGCAGGAGAAAAATCGGGGACTGTCATACTCCGTGTTTATAATTCCGATCCCTATCTCTCAGAAAAAGAAAGAAAAGAAGAACTGCGCCTCATATCAAATGCCTATAAAGCCCTTTCCTCTCTTCCTCCTCACCCGGCTATTACGGGAGTGAGGGATTTCTTTTCCGATCAGAACAGTGATAAATATATTCTGGTTCTTGAAGATCTTCCGGGAAGAGCTTTAAAGCTTCATATAAAAAATCCTGCCTTAGCCCTTACCTTTGAACAGAAGTCCTGTATCGTAAAACAGATTATGTCTGCTCTTTCCCATGCCCATTCTCATAATGTTATTCACAGAAATATCTCTTCAGGCAGCATATTTGCCGGTAATGACGGACAGGCAAGGCTTATTAATTTCGATTATGCAAGACCTGTCACGGACAGAAACAGCACCATAGGGCCTGTGATTGAAGATAAACTTGAAGAACCTTATCTGTCTCCCGAATGTTATCAGAACCCTTCTTCCGCCACTTCCTTATCTGATGTCTTTTCTGCCGGTATAGTTTTTTATGAATTATTTACGGGAGAACTGCCCTTTATAGATACGAGCGAGGTTTTTTCTCAGAGTGCGGTTTTTCAGATAAAACCTTCCGATGTGGTGGAAGGCCTCCCTGGAGGTTTTGACGAATGGCTTCAGAGTCTCTGTGCCTTTTTTCCTGAAAAAAGACCTTCTGCTTCTAAAGCTCTTACGGAATTTGAAAGACTTTTCTTTATTCTCGTAAAACCTCAAAAAGAGGAAGAAAAGGCCGATTACAGCAATCTGCCTTCCGGATATAAACTGAGCCGTAAATATGTTATTGAAAAACGGCTCGGTAAGCCGGGAGCTTTCGGAGTTGTCTATAAGGTTATCGATACGCTCGGAGATATAAAGAGAGCGGTAAAACTCATATTGAAAGACAGACATTCCACACTGGCAAGACTTGAAAAGGAATATCGCATATTGCTCCGCATACCGGAACACAGGAATGTGGTGAAGGTCATTGATGCGGATATACTTCAGGAAAACCAGATTCCTTTTATCGTATTTGAATATATTGACGGTCTTGATGTGGATGAAATGATTAAGAATAAATCCCTTACGGTAAGCGATGCATGGGACATAGGACTTCAGTCTGCAGAAGGACTGCTTCACCTTCATAATAACGGCATATATCACTGTGATATTAAACCGGGTAATCTCCTCTGGACTGAAAAGGGAGTAAAAATAATAGATTTCAATGTGTCTGTAAAAATATCGGACAGTGAAACCTGCGGCGGAGGCACAAGGAAATATATACCTCCAGATCAGACCCTGTCCTCTGAACCTACTACGGGAGAACTTCAGGACAGAGATCTTTATGCACTGGGAATGACTCTCTATCAGGCTGTAACAGGCTCTTATCCCTGGCCTGATTCCCTCTGTCCTCCTCCGGGACGGAAGGCACCTGACCCCAGGCTTACAAAAGGACTTGAAGATCTGACGACCGGTGTTACGGATTTACTCTTAAAAGCCATTGCGCCACTGAGAGCGGAAAGGTTTAACAGTACGGAAGAATTTATTAAAGCCCTGAGAGATGTCCATGAACTCAGAAGAAAAGATTTAGAAGTCTCTACTGAGGTTATAGATGAAAAAGAAAATGGTAATCCCTCTGTGAACTATTTCCTTACTTTATACAGCCAGAGTAAATACAGTAATGCAGGCACAAGAGGACTGGATAAATTCGGTAAAAAACTCTATATAAACACTTCTCTTGACAGAGTTCTTGCACCTTCTGTCCTCAGGGGAGACTTCACCCTTGTTATCATAACAGGTAATGCAGGAGACGGAAAAACAGCCTTTCTTCAGAACCTGGAAGGATATGTACAGAAAGACGGAGGTAAAATAACCTTCAATAGTGCCGGTAACGGAAGTGTTTTTGAATATAAAAAGAGAAGATTCATGGTAAATTATGACGGAAGCCAGGATGAAGGGGAAGAGAAAAATGAAGATGTTTTACTTGACTTCTTTAAACCTTTCATGGGACATACATCTTCATGGCCTCAGGGAGAAACAAGGCTTATAGCCATAAATGAAGGCCGTCTTGTAGATTTCCTGGATAACAATAAAGAATCTTTTTCATCCTTGAGAGAATCTGTCCATAGAGGTCTTAACGGAGGTGTTTCGGGAAAAGAACTTGCAGTGGTAAATTTGAATATGAGGAGTGTCGTGGCTAACGATTCTGACGGAGCCGGAGAAGAAACAATACTCGAAAAACTCATTAACAGATTCTGTGATGAGAAATTCTGGAAACCCTGCAGTAACTGTGACCTGTATGGAAAATGTTATGTCATTCACAATATAAAAACCTTTCAGGAACAGACTGCAGGCCGGATGGTAATAAAAAGACTGCAGGAATTATTCAAATTATCCACTCTGAGAAACAGAATACATATTACACTGAGAGATTTGCGGTCTGTTGTGTCTTACATTCTCGTGGGTACTTCCAATTGTAAAGAAATTCATGAACTTTATGCTTCCGGGAAAAAAGAAGAGATAATAAAAAGATATTATTTTAACAGTTCTATGTCAGTGGATAATGTTACATCAGACAGACTCCTCAATCTGTTAAAAGAAACAGACCCGGGGAAATCCACCGATGCTGAACTGGATAGAACACTGGATTTTATTCCTCCCGACAGATTTAAGGGCTTTTTAAATTTTGATTGCCGGCCCGACAGTTATTATATGAAAATACTCAAAAGATTTTATGATGAAATACAGGAAGGTTATTCAGGCAGGGAAGAAAAAAGATTTGAACTGCACAGAAGCTATGTGGCTGCTTTAAGAAGACTTCATTATTTTGAACGTCGCGACGATATGTGGAAATCTATGATACCATACAGAAGTGCCGATATTATGATTGATTTTATAGAGGGACGATATGATAAGGAAAAACTTCTTAAAGATATCATAAAGGCAATTAACACGGGAGAAGGTTTCAGAGATCCTTCAATTCTGAAAGGTAATCTTGCACTGAAAATCAGAGATGTTAAAAAAGGCACTGTGCTGAACTACCGTATATTTCCTTTTGAACACTTCGGATTGAAAGTAAATGATAAAGGCAGAGAAGCACGATTTATTGAATATATGCCTCCGGGCCTTCTTCTCACTTATAAAGAAGAGGCTGAACTGGAACTGGACCTGGATATCTTTGAAATGCTTGTAAGACTTAACGAAGGATACAGAGCCAATGTGGAAGAACTTAATGGTTTTTCTCTTTCCCTTTCCGTATTTAAAAATATACTCGGTTCCTCACCATATCAGGAATTATTACTTACAGAAACAGGACATGATTTTTATAGAATCGCCAGACTTCCCGATGGAAAATTAAAAATAGAACATACTGGTTCAGAGGTGACATAAATGGCCGGTACAAAATATGATAAGCAATTTCGCCTTAATAAAGTAAGTTACCTGGAATTTAAACATACTGAAATGGACAGGGTTCTTACACTGTTTTTTGCACTTCTTAAAAATGGCGGATTCCCCAGCAGACTACTTTACAGACAGAAAATCAGATATACGGTAGATACTTTTAAAGCAGAATTCCTTGGACATCCCGAATGGTTCGAAGGTTTTAAAGATGTGCCGGAACATATAGTGGAAAAGTGGATAGAAACACATCTTATGGACGTGGTAAACAGAGGGAAACCCAATCAGGCTATAGCCGCTCCGAGACCTCTTCACGGCTATACCTATCGCTTTCGTAATCCTCTTCACTGCCGTGATTTCGGTGCCTCAACACATTTATATGAAGTGCTTTACGGAGCCGATAACGGAGGCAATGCTGCTCTGGAACATCTGAAAAGATTTTTTTTCCGCGGAGTGGATCAGAATATAGATAAATGTGACCCTTCGGTGACTATAGATGTGGAAACCCAGGCTTTACTCAGACTCTCCGATCAGGTAAAATCCGATGCACCGGATTTGAGTAAAAGGGAAAGTTATCCTCCTCTCTGCAGAGGTTCGGCAAATCTCCTCGCAGATGATGTAATAAGGCTTTTAGTTTATGAAGACTTTATTCCCAGAACCGTCATGGTGGAATATATAAAAATTCTCTTTGCCTTCCACATAGCTCTATACCATCTGCGCCTGTTTAAACTTCTGAAAGGTCTGACAGAAAAACATGGCATGGAACCTGTCTGTGAAAAATGTCCTTCAGATCCTAAAAGAGGAGAAAAGGTTCATGGCGACTGTCCCTATCAGACAGCTATATTTGCCGATCTTGTGAAGGCACCTCACAGTCCTGTGGCAGATCTGTCAGTGCAGAGTGCTTCTGTTCATTACGGACGCATTATTGATTTTTTGAAATATTCTTTTACTCTCAAACAGTTAGATGACTTTGCCACAAATCTCCTGAAATTATCTAAAATAGAAAAGCCGGAAAAAAACTATTTTTCAGTAAAAGAAATCCTCCGTCTTCTCGATAATAAACATGATACCGAAAGAAATAATTATTTTCAGCAGAGACTTTTCTCTTTACTGAAGATTATGGAAGACGAAGAGCATAAACAGGAACCACGGATACAATCTATTTTAGACCTGAAACTTGATCCCTTTGAAACTTATATAGAATGTCTTATGGAATTACATGGCAGGTCACATCAGGCTTATATAGTAAAATGCCTGGATTCATTATTCTTAAAAAACCGCTCCGGCGCTCTTATAACACAGCAGAAAGCAAAAAAATCAAAACGCAGATTTATCCTTGACAGCAATCTTCTGGAAGTTTTACTGCAGATTGCCGTCCTTAAACATGGGAAAAAAGGCTTTTATACCTCCGAGATAAGGCTTGAAGAGTTAATTGATTTTATAAGAGACAGATATGGTATCTATATAGACAGACTGCCCGAAACAGATGGCTTTAAAGAAACTGCTGTTACCGATTATGAATTACTGAAAGAAAATCTCAAGGAATTTAAAAAGAGATTGCACGAAATAGGATTCTATAGAGATCTTTCCGATGCCTGTATAACACAGACAATAAAGCCGAGATATAATATCGGAAAGGAGTATTAAAATGACACAGGGATTACGGGAAGTTAAAGAAAAGGATTTTTTGAATGAATTGGAACATGATCTTATTGAAAGTATTTCTCCCATACTCAGACAATCAATGGCGGGACACTGTATGAGATTATCCAATTTAGACGAAGCTTTGATGAAAAGAGCCTGTGAAAGACTGAGAATATTGTTCCCTGATTATTTGATTTATATACTTGATGGCAAAAGGGGCGAACTTACTGTTACTGCCACGAAATTGATCGAACTCAGAAATCCCATGCCTGACGGTTCCTTAAGACCTCCTTTACTGGTTTTTATACCGAATACCCTGAAAACCTCTTCGGAAGATTCTTTCGGTAATGCTACTTTTAAAGAATTATATACGGGAGATCTTTATGACAGGGCCATAAATAGATTACTCGCCCATTTCCCTTCAGATGTAAAGAGTATAATAGATAGAATTCTTGCCATATTAAAAGAAAAATCCCTTCCCTGGATAAATCTTCATAACCTGTTACGTTTTTTTATTTCCATTAAGATTAATGATTATGCCACAGATGCCATAGGCCCTTCTCTGTTTGAACTCGGCCTCATACCTGATTTTAAATTAGCCGATATGCCGGAACGTATTATTGATAATATAGCCATAGTTGAACATCTGGCATGCAAGTGGAAAACACAGATAGGAAGGGTTCTCGACCTGCCAGTAAAGGATCTTCAGTTTAAAAACAGATTATGTGATTTCTTTACCGCTACAGGTCTGGAAGATGCAAAAAAATGGACCAGATTAATTGTTACTGATAGAAATTACTGGCCTTTATCCTTTGATAAATGGCCTTTGGATATGGATAAACCGGAAAGCGGAATTTATATAAAGGTTACAGGAACAGATATTCCTGTAGTAAAAGAAGAGGAAAAATCTGAAAAATTGCAGAGTTTAACAGGTCAGCAGGTACTCTATACAGGTGAAAAAGGGAGTAAACAGTTTAATGTTGCTTTCACTACGGAACCCCATCCTTCCGAAGTTCCAGGACTTTCTGAATTCGAAGTGCAAATAATTTCTAAGGATACCTGTTCCGTAATACATAGAAAACATGTAACTCTATGGAGAACAAAACAGAAGAATAAAAAAGTGACCTTTAAAAAATTAAATAACATATCGTGGGAAGAAGGATGGTATTTTATAAGAATAATTCCCATGTCCCATAACGGACTTCCCATTAATATTCTTGATGAATCCGGTAATAGATTGACTGTATCTCAGGAGTTTTTTGCCCATGACCTTATGGAGAAACATCCGAATTACAGTGAGCTCTTTTATGTCATACTTCAGATGGATGATGAAGAAATAGATCTGGAACCATTACAGACATCTATAAAAAAAGCGGAAACTTTGCTTCATGCAAAATTAAATCTTCAGTTTTCCGCTTCTGGCTCTGACCCTGTTAATCCTGTCTCTAAAAAATGGCTTGAAGAAAAAAAGAAAAAAACTATTGAAGTAATAGAAGTAAAATTTGAGAAAGAAGGTATTTTTCATATACCTGTATCAGAATATCTGAAGAATATTGAAGAAAAAATTCTGGCCTGTCCGGAAAAAGCCATAAGCTGGCATCTCCAGATAAATAAGGGAGTGCCGGGCGATACGGCAGAAGAACCTTTTGAACTTCATATTACAGAACCGGTAAGAGAATTTTTAAAAGCAAGAGAGAAATATTTTGACACATTAAAAAAAGATAATATGGTTTCTCAGGGACTGGATTTCTCCGGTGTAAGAACCAGGGTTTCGGAATATGCCGAAAGTTACATGACTTTACTCCAGGGCTTTCTCCGTGATGCAGAAAGTAAATCCGATACGGAACAAAAACAATTAATAAGAGAAATAAAAGCTCTTTTATCTATTGATACAATTTTTATAACCTTAAAAAACTATAATGGAGAACATAAAGAAGCAGCTTTAATCTCGCCCACTCATCCACTCCGTGCTCTGTGGTTTACCACTTTTGCAGAGCTCGGACAGAACTGGCTTAAAATGTTAAATAGTGAAGATAAAGAACTGAGGCATTCAATTAAAAATTCTCTCCTTAATGAGATAGTGCCGGTAAATTACCCGCCTTTCCTTTCAGTAAGTAAAAATCGTATTTTCCCTGTTATAGATAATATACATCCCTTATGGACTCTTTATGGCCCCGCCAGAGAAGAAGATCCCAGGGGATTGTTAAGTGAAATATGTTCTGCCTTTTCTCTCCCTGAACCACATATCGATAGCACAGATGTTACCGGTTCTTACCTTACTTCAAGAGTTTGCAGATATTTATTCCAGCATCCCTATATAAGTACTCTCACAGTTAATGCCTTTAATCCCGGACGTGGTAAAGCCCTGGCAGATATGCTTATTTCTCTTCAGAAAATACCTGTTTTTTCAGATTTAACTTATAATATTCGACTCTTCGTATCTGATACTGATATATCTTCTGCCGGAGAGGAACTTTCTGATTTACTCTCTCCTGATAATAATATTACTACAAAAGAGGCAGAAGTTTTTTCTATACCGACAGGGGATCATTTATATCCGAAATTAAATATGGCTCTTTTATCGATTAAGGATTTCAAATTACAGCCGGAAAAATACAGGGCACATATTACAATTCTTTTCGATATATTTCCTCCTGAAGAATTGAGTGCTGCAAAGCCGTCGGAAACAGAAGGTTACTCTCCTCTTCATGGGCTTATGCAGGATTTTTCCGTAAATTATACGGACGATAACTCAGTTGTTGCATGGACACGTCAGGTAAAATATGGAGCAGTTTCTCCGCTGAAGGACGGAGAAGAACTATCTCATTTACTTTCCGCATTACCGGAAGTAATGTCTTCTGCTACAGGCCTTATTGCTACAGGACAGACAGGAATGAAACTTTATCCTGTAATAAAACTTTCTCTTTCTACCGATGACAGAGCTTTAATTTATCAGGTTCATGAAGTGAGCGACTGGGTTTTTACCATTGACAGGAATATGGGCATAGAGTTTTATGACCACGGAGGACATAAGGATAGACCTGATTATCTTATAGATCACAGCCCATGCATAACTTTCGGCCATAAACTCGTAATTACATCCAGGTCTCTATTGGAAATTGAAGCTATGTTACAGAATGCTCTGGAAAAATATAAACTGGAGATTAAAGGGAAAGAAGCAGGTATATTACTAAATCATCTGAACAGTCTGTCAGGAAGACTTGCATTGAAACTTATATCATCTTCAAATCAAAGAACTGAAGCTATCGGACTTGCCCTTGCAAAAATGTATCTGGAATATCAGGGAGCATTGAAAAATCAAATAATAGTTCCTCTTGATTCCCACCTGGAATTATATCATAGCCTGCAGAAAAGTGCCGTAGAAGAAGATGATGAAATCAGTTTTAAACGCACGGATCTTGCACTCTTTGATCTGAATGCAAAAAATAGAACTATTACATGTAAACTGGTGGAAGTCAAATGTTATACCCTGGTAGATTTAACATCATATAATCAACTTAAAACACATATTTCAGAACAGATATATGAGAGTGAACATATATGGCAGAAACATTTTGATCCTTATAAAACATCTCCCGACAGACCTGACAGGTTATTAAAGACAAAGAAATTAGTAACCCTTCTTGAATTTTATCTTGATAGAGCCAGCAGATTGAAAATTATTCGTCCTGATGTGGAAAAAGAAGCCAGATATTTATTAAAGACCCTTGAAGAAGGCTACAGCCTTGCCTTCAACAGAAGTGCCTTTATTTTTGACTTTTCCGGAGAAGGTATGGAACCTGCAGACTTTGAAGGGGGGATTGAATATTATCGTATAGGTAAAGATATTATTTTTAAACTGCTTAATAATCCGGAAGATATTCCTTCTGTTACACAGGCAGCTTTTATAACCGAAGAAAGAGATAGAACTGTTTCTCAGGAAGAACCGGAAGAAAAAGGAATGGCAGATAGTGTTTCTCTACCTTCCATAGAACTGCAGATAGAATCCGATGAATTAATTTATAAGCCCCATGAAGATGATAAAAAATTAAGTGCATTTCAGGACAGTAACATTAATAAACCGGAAGAAACATCTCAGGAAAGAGATAAAAAAGATGAAATGGCGGAACAGGAGAATATAGAGGAAAAAGAAGCACCGAAAGAGGAAAATCCGAAACCTGAGTGTCATATTACTCTCGGTGTAAACGGCCCTTCTCCTCAGTATGGCCTTTTAGGTGAAGTTTCAGGAAGGAAAATTGCTCTTGATTTAAACCAGACCCATACTATAAGTTTATTCGGTGTTCAGGGAGGAGGAAAAAGTTATACCCTGGGAACCATTGTAGAAATGGCTACCATGCCTGTAGATAAGATAAATTTCCTCCAGAAACCTCTGGCCACGGTTATATTTCATTATAGTTCCACTCAGGATTATAAGCCGGAATTTACATCTATGATAGATGGAAATAATGATGAACATCAATGTAAAATATTAGAAGAAAAATATGGTGCCAGACCGGAAGGTCTTAAAGATATAATCTTACTTACACCGGAAGATAAACTGGAAGAAAGGAGAGAAGAATATCCTTCTCTTTCCGTATATCCTCTTAAATTCAGTTCATCTGAACTCCAGGCAGGCCACTGGCGTTTCCTGATGGGTGCCGTAGGAAATAAGGCAAATTACATAAGACAGCTCAATCTTATCATGAGATCTATGAGAAATAATCTTACCATAGAAGGTTTGAGGCAGGGAGTTGAAAATTCCTCTCTCCCCGATCAGGTAAAAGAACTGGCAAATATGAGACTCGATCTTGCCGCTCAGTATATAGACGATACCATTCATATAAGTTCTCTTATAAGGCCGGGACGGCTCATAATAGTGGATCTGAGGGATGAATTCATAGAAAAAGATGAAGCACTGGGACTTTTTGTAGTGCTATTACAGATTTTTTCCGATGCAAAATTCGATAATAAATCCTTCAATAAATTGATAGTCTTCGATGAATGTCATAAATATATTGACAGTCACGATCTCGTAGCAGGACTTGTGGAAGTGGTAAGAGAAATGCGTCATAAAGGAACGTCTATTATGGTGGCGAGCCAGGATCCTCCTTCTGTTCCCATATCCCTTATAGAGCTTTCAACTCAGATAATACTACATAAATTCAATTCTCCTGCATGGTTAAAACATATACAGAAAGCCAGTTCTTCTCTGAATGAACTGACAGCACAGAAAATGGCAAATCTTAAACCCGGCGAGGCTTATGTATGGTCGGGTAAAGCCTCTGATGAAGCTTTTTGCAGGGGAGCAGTCAGGATAAACTGCCGGCCGAGAGTGACTCTTCACGGTGGATATACAAAGACAGCAATTTAACTTTCTGGAGATTGGGAGTTCATATGCAAATATTAGTCATTTTATTTTTCATAATGTTTACTGTATTTTTATTCTGGGCCTTTGTATATATTACTTCTATGGGAGATGGCAGGAGACTGAGGAATTTTGCTCAAGAAATGGGTCTTGAACTTATCCCAGGCACCTTTCCTTCCAGAACTGAAGTCAGGGGAAATTATAGTGGTTTTCCTTTTCTTTTATTTATAGAAAGAAAATTTTTAGGTTCAGATTCTTTAAATATATATCTGACTGTTCCGTCAGAAGAAAATCTGACTTTCAATATTTTTACTAAAACCCGGCCTGTGAGAATTATGTGTCAGATGCCATATAAACCTGTTAATACAGGACATATAACTTTTAATAAGTCTTTTCTGGTGGAAAGTAATAACCCTGAGATTATTGAAAAAATACTGACAGAAGATGTTTGCAGAGATATATCAACCCATCCCTGGAAAGGACATATTTCCCTGAAAAATGATAGATTGCATTTCAACATGGTTTATAACATGTTAGAAGATCTTTCTGATAATACTGAGAATTTGATAAAAATAAGTAATATTATGGTGAAAATTGCCTGTAATATTTCCGGGAAAGAAGGAGAAATTTTGTAACCTGAAATTTCCCATCCTGTAAGAACAATTCCTGCTCCTCCATAGGCTCCATTATATCCTGCTTTTCGGTGAAAAATATAAAACAAGCAAAAGACCTGTAAATATGGAAAAAATCAATTTAATATAAGGTGATATGTCAAGAGGTGTAATAAAACCTTCGATTATGCCTGCTATTATAAACATAGGTATTACACCTAATATCAGTCTGATAGCCTTATGCCCCTTTGTCTTCATAGAATCTATTCTCGTTAAATCGCCGGGGTTAATCATTCCGTCTGCAAGGATTAAACCTGCGCCGCCGCTTATGAATATAGCTACCAGTTCTGTTATGCCGTGAGGCAGTATGAGAGACCAGAAGTGGATATCGTAATGATAATGATTGAACAGGGCGGCAAGACTTCCCAGCATAAAGCCATTGAATATCAATACATATACTGTCCCGATACCTGCAGTTATACCGAAAGCAAAAGCTTTAAATCCTACAGATATATTATTTGTCATTATTTTACTTGATAATTCAGGCGCCATAGAAGTCGGAAAGCTGGCCTTTACCTGATTTTCTTTCAACCCTTCTTCTACCGGTATAACAAATTCGTCAGGTAAAAATATCCCTGCCGTGGCTGTATCAGTTTTTACAATTACATAGGAAAAGATATATGATATAACAAATATCATACATGATAAAAGGATATAAGAAAAGCTCTGTCGAAATAAAACCGGAAAGACAGAAAGATAAAATTTTGCTATATGCCATATATTAAAAGGCGGAGGCAGATAAATCTGACTGTGTGCCCTGGCTACAAGCTGATTTAAATAATTAATTATTTCTCTGTCTTTAAAAGAGGACTTTGTGTAGGATAGATCGGAACTGGCCTGCCGGTAAAGTCTTCCTAATTCTAAAAGACTGTTTCTATCGAATTGTTTCAATCCTCTTTGTTCTGCCAGTTTAATAAGCTCTGACAGGCGGTTCCAGGAAGTTTTTTTCTGTTCTATAAATTGATCTATTTTCATTATTTTATTCCTGCATTATAAGGAGTCAGAATTACTTGAAAGAAAACAGGATGACTGTATTAACACCGGAAGCAGTTGAAATTGAACTCGAACCTGCCGATCTCGGCTCTCGTTTTATAGCAATATTGATTGATACCATAATTCAAATAGTTTTAATATTACCTGTAATAGTCCTTATGAGCCTTATGGAATTTTTTTCCACGGGAAAAGGGGTTCAGCCTTTTGCTTCATGGATAACAGGTCTTTTATTTATCCTTCTCTTTATACTCGGTTTTTCCGGTTATCATATATTTTTTGAGCTCCTGTGGAACGGAAAAACTCCGGGAAAAAGAATAACCTCTATAAAGGTTATAAGAGACGGAGGATTTCCTGTTGAAGTTACTTCATCTTTTATACGTAATTTAATAAGAATAGTAGATTTTATACCATTTTACTATTTTGCAGGTATTATTTCAATAGTTCTGTGTAAAAATAAAAAGAGACTAGGTGATATTGTTGCAGGAACTATGGTTATAAAAGAATATGCCGATATTCCCCCTCCTGCTCTGACCGGGCATGAAGAATGTTCTAACGGTATAAATCTATCGTATCTTGAAAAAATAACGGAACATGAGTATATACTTATAAGGGAATTGATTTTAAGGCATGAAGAGCTCGACATGACTGCTCGAAAGTCTATTTCATCAAAGATTGCAGGGCCATTGATGAAAAAACTCGAAATGGATAGAAGCCATATAGAAGGAAGAGAATATGAGTTTCTGGAAGAACTGGTAGAAAATTTAAGGAATAATGAAAAATTTTTGTAAATTCATTACATGAATGGTATCTGGAGTGAAATCCAATGGATCTTCCTGAGGAAATAACCTCTAATTATAACGTTATAGAGAGACTGGGAGGAGAAGAGGGAGGAAATGTTTATCTTGTAGAAGATATCTCTTCCGGCGGTCTTTACGTTATTAAAGAATTGATATTATCATATTATTCTTCCTCTCCAAGAGTACAGAAGATTATCAATGAAATTTCCTCTACGGGAGAAATGCTTATGAATTTCTCCTGTGACGGATTACCGAAATTTTTTGATTTTATTCCTCTGGATGGTACCTATTATTTTCTCATGGAATATATAAAGGGAGATAATCTGGATTCTCTGTGCGAAAAATCAAGAGGTTTTTTCCCTGTCCAAAAAGTTGTCTCATGGGCTATAAAAATATGCAATTCTTTAAGTTATCTCCACAGTAATGATTTTATTTTTAAGGATTTAAAGCCGGGACATATAATTATAGATAAATCTGGAGAGCCATGGCTTGTTGATTTCGGACTGTCAAGATATGCAGGTTTGAATATTAAATCATTACAGGTTTCTTATAATGTTCCTCCTTATTTTTCTTCACCGGAACATTATGAAAAACAGGATATTACCGGTGTGTCTGATGTTTATTCCCTTGGTGCTACCATTTATTTTGTCCTTACGGAATCTTTTCCTTTAGATGCAAGAGAACGTACCGGAGGTAAAGAGCAATTAAAAAAACCCTCTGAATTAAATGAAAATATAAACGATGATCTGGATTTTATTATAATGAAATCACTCAATTTAAATCCGGAAGAACGTTATCAGACTGCATATGCTTTGAAGGAAGATTTTGAGAATTTTCTGGCAGGGAGGGAGATTTTTAAAGGGAAAATCTTATCTGATACATATCAGAAAAAATCTGATGCCTGTCAAAAGAAAAATGAAGAAATTTTACAGGCTATATCGGAAGTAGCCACATGGGGTACAGAGGGAAATCAAATACCGGCTAGAAAAGGTTTACTCAGGCCAAAATCAAATTTACTTGAACGGGCGAAATCTTTTCCTGCCGGGAAAAATGAACAGATTTCCGGTAAAGACAGGGAAAATAGAGAGGCAGTTAAGAATAAAATAATTGAACCTCACTTTATAGAAAGGGCTGACAGGAAAGAGGAAAAACCGGTTAAAGAGAGAGAAAAGAAAGATTTTATAGAATGGGACCATAAAGAAAAGAAACCATGTAAAGAGAAAGAAGAGGAAGATTTTACAAAAATTGATTATAATGAAGAAAGACCCTCTGATAAACAGAGAGAAGATTTCATAAAGAAGAAAAAAGTTCGTGAAGAACTGATGGCACGGGAAGATCCATTACCTGCCATGTCACTTATGGATAATCGTGATAGCTATGTCGAAATAGAATCCCGGAATACCCATTGTGAAGGACAGGTAATTTCAACTGAAGACCGGGAAAAGAAAGATGATTTTAAGAAACTTTTGAAGGTCAAATCCAGTGGAAAACATTCGGTGCGTAATGATTTTCATAAGAAATATAGTTCTATGGTTTCTTCTGGTACGGAGAATAAAGATGGTGATTTACTACCACTGGAAGATAGATTAAAACGGATACGGATTGCAGATGATACTAAAGAAAAACCCGGTAAATTTATTATTATTTTATGTAATATTATTGGTGTTTTTGTGATACTCATTGTTTTGTATATGTTTTTCGGAAGAACTTTAATGGCAGAATGGCATTTTACAAGAGGCAAAGAACTTCTGGACAGAGGGAATATTCCCGGCTCCATAGTTGAGTTTCAACATGCTCTGGATTTTAAAGAATTTAAAAATCGTGAGATTTATTTCTGGATTGGCAAAGCCTATAATTTATCAGGGAACAGGGATGATGCAAAAAGATATTTAAATAATTATATTGATGCCTGTCCTGATGGTGATTTTTCCGGGGAAGCAAGGAATATACTCAGGACATCAGGGGAGCAATGAATAGTTGTTTTAATTACTACCATTTTTATTGCAGGTTAGCAGGATTCTTCCATGAGAAAGAGAAAGTTATTAAGGTTTGTTTTTTTCTATGTAATGTGGAAAGGCAGGTAACTTGTTGAAACTTTCTGTTGACTTACCGGCACAGATAAAGTTAGATTTACTGCAGATAGAAGAACTGAATAATCCTAAATTTGCCTTTAATTTTTGCTGGAAATTTAAAACAGGTGATGCAATAATTTCTTCGCCATTTTTCTGGAAAAATACGATATTTGTTAATTCTTCAGATGGTTATCTTTATGCAATAGACGGAGAGAAAGGTGAAGAAAAGTGGAAGAAGAAATTACTTAAGGACGAAAGAGATCTTTCTATTGAATGTTCTCCTGTAATCTCCTCCCGTGACAGATTATATGTTTCGTCTTTTCGAAATCTCTATGCAATCGATGTAAACAGAGGGGATATAATTTTACAAACAGACGGATTTTTTAACAGATCTTCTCTCTGTCTTACAGAAAAAAGGCTTTTTGCCAGCCAGCGTAACATCTTCTGTGCTTATAATCCGGGAAATTTAGAAAAAATATGGGAATTTAAAGCGGAAAGCTATCTTGAAACTTCTCCATGTATCAGTAATAATATGGTTTTTTTCGGCTCCGAAGGTTCTAAAATATATGCACTTGATATAGAAGAGGGCAAACTTTTATGGGAATTTCAAACAGGTAATGCAGTAGAAGCCACACCTTTCGTATATAAAGATACATTACTTGTCGGCTCAAGGGATCAGAACCTTTATGCTCTTAATCTCTTTGACGGGAGTAAAAAATGGAATATTGAACTGGATGGAGAAATTTGCTGTACATCACCTGTCTATAAAGGTATTGTTTATGTAGCTACAGTACTTGGAAATATTTATGCCTTCAATGCCACGACAGGTAAATTGAAATGGAAGTCTGATGTCTCAGGCACTATTTACTCATCACCTGTAATAGATAAAGGTATAATATACCTCGGCTCTTCAGGAAGAATTAAAAAACTTAATGTTATTTCTATCTCTACAGGACAGGTGATATGGGATTTTGATATAGATGGTGAACTGTTTTCCTCTCCTTTTTTAGCAGATAAAAAAGTATATATAACCTCTATGGACGGGTATGTTTATTCTTTTTCCTGTAAAGCTCTCACTGATTATATTGAAGAAGAGGATATGGAAGAGGAAGAAGAACAGAAAGTGCCGGATGTAAAAGACAGGACTTTCACTCAGGAGGACAAACCTTTATACAAAGAGAAAATACCGGAGGTAAAGGATAAGTCTTTCATTCAGCAGGAAAAACCTCTTTGTAAAGATAGAATGTCCGAAGAGAAAGAGACAGTCGGAAAAGAAGCCTATGATGACCATAAAATGGAACTTCGTAAAAAAAAGCAGGAAATGGAAGATAAACTGAAGGCCAGGGCAAAAGAAGCGAAAATACAGGAAAAAAATAAAGAAGAAATTAAATCAAAAAAGATGGAAGCCATTGAAGAAAGGCTTAAAACCCAGAGCCAGACAAAAAGAATCGATGATTCCTTTAAATTTGAAGTTCTGAAAAGACTTGAAGAGATGAATAAATCTCATGAAAATGTCGTTTCTGCACCTGTGAGGGATGATAAAAAGAAGTCAGAAGAACTTGCGAGAAAAATAAAAGAACAGCTCAGTAAAAAGAAAAAAGATAGTGAAAGCAGGGTACAGATAAGAAGTGCAAAACCCCACGAAACTCCGGAAGATAAGGCCAGGAAGTTTTTTACTGTAGGAAAAACCCAGCTTGAAAAGAACATGATTGATGCAGCTATCTCAAGTTTCAGAAGAGCTCTTGAGCTTATACCGGATGATATTAATTATATAATCTCTCTCGGTGATGCTCTCAGAGAAAAAGGGGATATCCAGGGAGCCTGTGAGTGTTATGAAAAAGCTATTAAAATTTCTCCCGAACGGCAGGATATAGCTTTAACCCTTTCCAATATGCTTATGATAATTGGCAGAACAGCTCTTGCTGACAGGTTATATGATAATAGTTTCGATTATTTTACCAGATCCCTCGTTGTGAAGAAAAATGCCGGTGCCTATTTTGGCCAGGCTGACGTATATATTGTAAGGGGAGACACGGAAAACTGTATCATGTCCCTTTTGAAGGGTCTGGCCTGTGATAACAGTGATTTTGAGCGTCTTGTAGATCTTGCCGAACTTTATTCTTTCACTGAATCTGACCTGGAAGGCTGTTATAATAAAATTTTATCTCTTTCCGGATTGAATGAGGATTCTTCCAGAGGGTCTTTTCTTAAAGGTGTTCTATATGAGAAAGATGACTGGGAGGAATCTGCAGGTTTTTATGAACATGCCATTTATAAAGATCAGAACTTCCCTGAATCATATTACCGTATGGGTATGTTATTTTTGCAGGAAGAACTTTATAATGAAGCAGAAGATATGTTTAAGAGGATTATAAAGATTAATCCTTCATACGGTAAAGCCTATACAGGTCTCGGAAGGTTACTTTTTAGAAAAGGTGACTTCATTGAAGCTGAAAAGAATATAAAAAAAGCCATTTCTATTGAACCTAAATGGTATCAGTCTTACTGCTTACTTGCTAAAATCTGTCTTAATAATGACCGCCCGGACGAAGGCCTCAATTATATTGAAAAAATTAAAGGGATTCACAGAACATTACCGGATGTTCATATAATTCAGGGTGAGATTTTCCTGAAAAAGAAATCTCAGAAGGATGCCTGTAAATGTTTTTTTGCAGCAATTAACTCATGGGCATCTACATGGGAACATCGCAGAGAGATAGCACTGTTAAGTCCTTTGATAGACGACTCTGAGGTTCTAACTACTTTAATTGAAGCTTTTAATGAAGAAGATGACAGTGATTTATTAAAGATTATGTATGAAAGATTACTTTCTTTAAAGGCCGGTGATAAAACAGCAATATTAAAACTTGCAAGAATTTATAGAAATAGTAATAAATATGATAGTGCTATAGAGCTTTTCCGTGGTTTACCTTCCATTACAAGGGAGATGAGCATTGAACTTGCAGAGAATTTTTACAGAAAATCCAGAAAAGAACTGAAGCAGGGTAAACTCAAAAGTGCCATGTTATCAATAAAGTCAGCCATTAAATTTGTAAAGAATAACGGTGCTTATTATGCCCATTCAGGGGATATATATTTTAAATCAGAGAAATATCCTGAAGCAGTAGAAGCATATTTAAACAGTATTGACGTTGAAAAAGATGGGGCTGTATATTTTAAGCTCGGCCAGACTTATGAGAAAATCGAAGATTACAGAGAAGCCATTAAGGCCTATGAAGAAGCTATTAAACTTGAACAGGATAAAGTATCTTATTATGCCAATCTTGCCAGAGCTTCTTATAAAATAAAGCATTACAACAGGGTTGTAAATCTTACGAGAGAAGTGGTCAGTAAATTTCATGATCTTGACGGGAAAGTGAAATCCAGGCTTGAAAATCTGTATGATCTCTCTGAAAACAGACTATGGCTCTCCTTCAGAGGTAATAACAGTGCTTTCCAGAACAATGAAGCGAATCTGAAGATTTCCAGTTTAAAAGATGAAAATACTTTTCTTACTCTGAACTGGACATTAAATCTGAAAAAAAGAATTACTTCTTCACCTGTTGTTTCAGACGGGAGTGTTTATATAGGTGATGAAGGGGGAACCCTTTATGCTGTAAGTCAGAAAAAAGGTAAACCACTCTGGAAGTTTAACAGTGACGGTGAGATCAGAGCCACTCCTTTTGCCGGAGTCAGAATGATATATCTTGCCTGTAACGGATTTATATATGGTATTGATGTTTCTAAAGGAACAAAAGTATGGTCTTTTAAGACAGATTCAAAAATGAATTCTTCTCCCGCATGTAATGAAGATATACTTTATGCAGGATCTGATAAAGGTATATTCTATGCCATATCTATGGAAAAAGGGGAACTTCTCTGGTCTTATAAGGCCGGCGACCAGATTACTTCTTTACCTCTTATTGTTTCCAACTGGGTTTATTTTGGTTCCTGGGATGGTTCTATTTACTGCCTTAACAGACGTACGGGAGAGAAGGTATGGTCAAAGAATTTAGGCGGTAAAATACATTCATCACCTCTATTCCTGGATGGTCTCATATATACTGGCCTTTTAAATAATAAACTTGTAGCCCTTGACGCATCAAACGGAAAAATAAAATGGGAATTTATGTCGGAAGGCCCCATCATATCTTCCCCTGCTTTGGCTTATAAAAAAGTATTTATAGGTTCCAGGGATAAGAGCGTTTATGCTCTGGATGCCTCTAAAGGGACAAAAATATGGCAGTATAAGACGGGAGATACTATCTATTCATCTCCTGCTGTGGCAAACGGTTTTGTCTATATAGGCTCCACTGATACGATGTTTTATGCCATTCATGCCGAAAATGGCAGAGGGTGTAAATATAAGACAGGCGGGAAAATAATGTCTTCTCCTGCCATTGCAAACAGTATGGTTTTCATAGCTTCTGATGACGGAAAGCTTTATGCCTTTGGCAGTGAGTCGTGAAAAGTGAGTAGTGAAGAGTGAAGAGTGAAGAGTGAAAGAAGAGTGAAAAGTGAAAAGTGAAAAGTTATCAGTGACCGGTGAAAAGTATTTTATCTCCGACTGTTATTTTATTCTCTTTAAACCATCCTTTATTTACTTCAAGGGCATATTTTACCGGATATTTCGATGAATGAGACATTTCTGTCTGTGGTTCCATGTCTTCTATGTGAACTATTGTGCCGTCTTCTTTTATAAAGGCAATACTCAGAGGTATAAGGGTATTTTTCATCCAGAAAGAGTGAATTTCTTCTCCTGAGAATATAAACAGCATGCCTTCATTTTTCCCCAGGCTTTTTCTATACATGAGGCCGGTCATTCTTTTTTCTGATGTATCTGCTATTTCTACTGTAATAGTTTTATCTTTTACAGTTAAGGTCTTTTTCTCAAAAACCATTGTAGAAACAGTTGACCTGGCTTCACTTTTACAACCTGTTATACAGAACAGAAATAATATTAAATAAATAATATATCTTTTCGTAATTGTTAATTTTTCACTTTTCACTTTTCACTTTTCACCGATTTATACTGTTCATAAAGATAAGTTTTTTCCCCTCTGATTAATTTTTCTTCATACCATCTGAAGGGATTTATTGTTTTATTTCCTGTTTTTACACAGGAATCTATAATGTTATCCTCTTTAATCCATTCTCCGCCGTGATTTTTTATAATTATTTCACCTATAAGCGAAGCTGTGGCATATTTGAATTTCTCAGGATCTGCTTTCTGTGGAATACCGGCCCATGATAAGGCTTTGTCAATTCTTTTTATACTTATATCTGTTCTGTCGATTTTTATACCTGCCGATAGATCTATAAGCTTTTCTCCTATTATGGCAAGTTCGTGAAAAGTTAAATTTTCACTGCCGTTAAGTTTTTTTATTTCTTCTTCAAGGGGATCATAGGCTTTAAGAATCTTTTGCGATAGCCCCATACCCTGTTTTATCATATCTTCTATTTCCGGTGTGTAAAAGGATGAACTTCTCAGTTCCTGTGTAATTTCTTTTTCCAGTGCCGTAAGTCTTTGATAGTGAGGATGATTTCTGAGTTCATCTCCCTTCAGGCCCTGTTCTATAAGAGGTCTTGCCAGCCCGGCCATTTCCTGGGCTTTGTTTAAGAGGGGAAGGAACTGTAAAACATCTTTTCCCAGTTTATCCCATATTGGTTGAGTGAGTCTGTCCATCATTTTATTGAAAAATCCGCTTTTTTTCTCTTCTCTGTAATCTTCCAGGTCAGTCAGATCGTCCGTTAAATCTTCTTCCTCTACAATTACTTCTTTCCTGAAAGCTATGTGAATGAGTTCATCTTTATTTAGAGATACATTATTTCTTATTATTTCTTCATACGTAGCAGAAGGAAGCGGTATATTAAGGGTGTTCATAAATTTTAAAAGTTCATCTTCATTATAACAGTTAAAGTATTTTAACTGTCCTTTTTCATCGTAATCATAGGCATCTCCCCGGGCAAATTCTTCTGTAGCTTCTCCTTCATCAAAGATTGTATAGAGGTAATTACAGGTAGAAGCAGAGCAGTTAGTCCATATGGTTTTTCTGTTAAGCACACCTGAAATATATCTGGCAAGTTCTTTCTGTGCATTGGTGCCTCCGTCTTCAAAGATCCCTGTCCATCCTTTAATTGAACCCGTTATAATGAAAAATCTCAGGTTTTTTTCTTCTATTAAGCTGTAATCAACATCAGGCAGTTCCGGTATATGTTCCTGAGGGTTTACTTCCAGAAACCCTTTGTCTTTCATAAAGGCTTTTATTGTTCTTACAGTATCGTCCCTGTCTGCCGTACTATATATGTGGGCAAAATTTATGCTCATTTTCATCACCTTTCTTTGTCAGTGACCGGTGACCAGTGACCAGTGACCAGTGACCAGTGACCAGTTATCAGTTATCAGTGACCAGTGACCAGTTATCAGTTATCAGTCATCATATACCAGTTCACTCTTCACTCTTCACTTTTCACTTTTCACTTTTCACTATTCACTCTTCACTCTTCACTCTTCACTTTAACATTTCTATGGCTTTTTTTAACTGCACATCATTATTTCTGCCTGCAAGTGCTTCATCCATATCGACAGTAACATCAGGTTTGAGACCTATATGGTGTATGGCTCTTCCTTTTGGGGTAAAATAATTTGCTATTGTAATTTTTACGGCTCCTTCGGCTTTTAAATCTGTTATTGATTGAACACAACCTTTTCCGAAGGTATTTTTCCCTACAAGTGTAGCTATACCGTAATCCTGAAGGGCTCCGGATGTGATTTCCGATGCACTGGCAGTATAAGCGTTTACAAGTATTACAACAGGTTTATTTACAGGAGTCAACCCTTCAGATGTCTTTACGTCTTCTTTATTTTTTTCTTTTATGGTTACTATTGTTTTACCACGGGGGATAAAATGACTGCATATCGATACAGCAGCCTCTACAAGGCCTCCTCCGTTATTTCTGAGATCTATTATCAGACCTTTTGTTCCGTCTATCTGACTCAGAGCTTCTTCGAATTCGTCTTTTGTAGTTTCTCCGAAAATTCTTATACGTATAAACCCTATATTGCCATCCAGAGTTCTGGCTACTACACTTTTTGCATGGATTTTCGTCCTTGTTATTTCAAATTCTATGGGATGAGATGCTTTTTCTCTGCCTATCTTTATGACTACAGCAGTTCCTTCGGGACCCTTTATAAGGTTTGCTGCCTTATCTATATCCAGGCCTTTTGTTTTTATACCGTTTATCTCCAGTATTTCATCTCCTGCCCTGAGGCCGGCTTTATAGGCAGGATAGTCTTCTATTGGTTCTACAATCGTAATTCTGTTATTCTTTTTTGCATTTATTTCTATAAAAATTCCTATGCCGCTGTAATCACTCGAACCCATAGTCTGGTTATACTGTTTATAATATGCAGGATCCATATATATAGTATAGGGATCGTTCAGGGAGGAAAGCAATCCGTCGAGAGCAGCTCTTAAAATATCTTTTTCCCTGAGCCCTTCTTTACTGTAAATATTTATAGTTTTTGTAATTGTATTCTGAAAGGAGTCTATATCTTTTTCTTCGTTACCTGTATATTGAAAAGATGGTACCCTGTCAGGATTTTTCCCTGATTTTTTTATAAAGTTTTTTACTTCGTTAATACTGCCTTTAAGGATAGTAGCCCTGTCGAACTGACCGTAAAATTCTTCTTTTGCTATAGCATAGACCTTTCCAAGCAGGGTAAAACTCATTTTACTGTTGTCATGTTCAGTAGCTCCTGATGCAATAAATGGAATAAAAAAAAGTAAAAATATTAAAAGAGGAATGTTATATAAATTTTTATGCTTCACTTTCATCCATCCTATAACGTAAGATTATTCTTCTATTTCTCGTGGCCACATGTCTCTTTCTATTTTACCCCTCATATCTTTCATTTCTCTTTCCATTGTTTCTTTCAGTTCATCTATCTGATCAAGTAACTTAAGAATTACTTCCACTCCTGCAAGATTTACTCCCATATCTTGAGTGAAATTCTGTATCCTCCTGAGACGTTCAACATCTTTCATTGAAAAAAGTCTTATATTGCCGTCACTTCTCTGTGGCTCTAAAAGACCCATTCTTTCATAATGTCTGATTGTTTGAGGATGCATCTCTACCATTTTTGAAACTATACTTATTGTAAAACACGGTTCATCAGCACGTTCTTCTTTCATAAAAATATCCCTCATAATTGTAAATTAAAATCGTAAAATCATAAAAGAATCAATAAGAGTGTAATTACTTTATAAAGTTTTGTCAAGATCATAGAAGGATTTAAAATTTAAAGGAATTTTACATAATAAATAGAATTATATCTATTAATTTATTCTTTTTGTGATGTAAAATGTGTAACAGGTAACAGAAGAATTATTTATGAATTGTTATGATATAAATAATCTTTTGTTTAATAAAAAATTTCAAGGTGATATTTTATGAATACAGGCTTTGTTATTATCTGGTTTATCTACCTTCTGGGAGGTACTGTATTGTTTGGAATAGCAGGCATGGCAGTTGATATATGGAGCCTTCATTCGGAAAAAAGAACAATTAAAATTCAGCCCATGTTAACTAATTATATAAATATAGTTCTTGATGTTATGGTTCGTTTTTTAAGCATTCCCGTTGCATTTATTCTTATCTCATGGCTTGAATTTATCATACCAAGCGGAGATATGCATAATATTGACGGTTTTTTGAGTTTTATATTAAAACTTGGTGCTATTGTTGCTATAATATTAGTTGCTCTGAAAGTAAAAGTACCTTTTATTGGCAAAGTTAACAGTATCGAAAGAGCTAATACGCGAGCCGGTATAGGCCTGGGTGCTATGGTGTCTACAGTATATTTTTTCTATTTGAATTTTCAGGAATTGAGAACTTTTTTCAATCTCTGTGTAAAGAAATTGGGGATCCCTGTTCATATATAAATATTGAGGAGGTCTGATGGAGTAGTTCCTTTTATAAAGAGGAACAGAATTTTATGAATAAATTACAAATTGATATTTTACCTGATTTTG
>DAIOEN010000037.1:36401-42599 GCA_036746235.1 Vulcanimicrobiota bacterium
AAAGAGGAACAGAATTTTATGAATAAATTACAAATTGATATTTTACCTGATTTTGCGGACATTCTGGGCGTACAGGATGAAAGTGCCCTTTCCAGGAAAATACTTGAGCTTGCCGTAGTCGAACTTTTCAGGGAAGAAAAGATTACTTTTGATAAGGCAGCAGAACTTTTGACCATACCTAAAATAGAATTTGTTTATCTTCTTCACAGGCTGAAGGTTCCTTATTTTAATCCTATTCTGGAACAATATGAAAAAGGTGTGGATGTACCGGAGATTTCCGATTTACCTCTGGAACTGGATGACCTTTTGCAGGTACTTGTAGAACATAATGCATCTGACCTTCATCTCAAGGTTGGAAGTCCTCCTATTGTTCGTCTTGAGAAAGAATTATTGCCCATTGGCGAGCAGTCTCTTACGGAAAACGATACGAAGCGTTTAATACTCGGAGGTATGGATGATAAACAGAGGACAACGTTTCATGAGCATTTGAGTTTAAATTATGCCTATACACTTCCGGGGAATAAGGTACGCTTCAGGGTAAATGCTTTTTATGAAAGAGAAAGAATAAGTGCAGCTTTCCGTATGCTTGGCATGGGAGGCAAATCCTTTAAGGATTTAAATTTACCTGAAAGTTTAAAATATTTTGGCGAACTGAAAAGTGGTCTTGTCCTTGTATGCGGACCTGCAGGAGCCGGAAAATCAACAACTTTATCGGCTATTATAAATCAGATAAACAGAACAAGAAAACTTCATATAATTACCATTGAAGACCCTATAGAATTTGTTCATGAAGATAAAATGTCCATAATATCTCAAAGAGAAGTCGGTATAGATGCTCTCTCTTTTGCCGATGCATTGAAACAGGCCTTAAGACAGGATCCCAATGTTATACTCATCGGAGAAATGAGAGATCAGGAAACAATTGAAACAGCAGCCCTTGCGGCAGAAACCGGTCATCTTGTATTCAGTACTATTCACTCATCAAATGCCGTTCAGGCAATTGAAAGAGTTCTAGATGTCTTTACCGGAAAGACTCAGGAACAGTTCAGACAGGTCCTTGCCAATACACTTAAAGGTGTTATAGCTATGAAACTTCTCACTAAAATAGATGCAACCGGTATAGTGCCTGCAACAGAAATAATGTTTGTTACTCCTACAATAAAGAGTTTGATTTCAGAGAATAAAATCTCCGATATATATGAATTTATTGTAGAAGGACAGCAGGATGGAATGCAGACCTTTACCGAAAGCCTTATGAGACTTGTAGATGCAGGCCTTGTGAGCAGGGAAGATGCTCTCTTTAATGCAGAACAGCCTACTGAATTGAGACTGAAACTTGACGGCCATACGTCTGCAGCCAGTGACGGAGGCGGAGGCCATGCCCTTTATGACTGGTTATAGGGGGTAGTATTGCCTTTAGTAAACATTATTGTTATAATATTTTTCTATTGACTCTGTACCCGGTATGTTATTACGCGTGTCGCGCGTCACGAATATAAAGAAGTATCTCATAGTTTTACAAAGGAAGTGATGTAAGTGAGTAAAAAGGGGAAGGGACCTAAAAAAGGTGGAAAGAAAAAATCTGATGAAAAATATAAAGATATGGATTCCGTATCTGAAGAGAATGATGAGAGTGATGATTTTGATGATATAATTGATGATATAGATGAAGACTGGGAGGATTTATCTTTTGATGAAATGGCTGATGAAGATCTTGTGTGGGATAATTTCGGTGAAGGCGATGAACCTGTACCATCGGTAGATGTAGAAACAGGCATGGTTGTAGCCAAAACATCAGAAGTTGAATCTCCTGCCAGAAAAGTTATAGAATCTTTGAAGGCCAGAGCCAGTTTCAGTGATAAATCTTCTATTGATACTGAAAGAACTGCTTTTACAGGAGGAAAACATAGTGGACTGGGACCTGTAGATGACAGGGAAGATGTCTTTGATGTGCCTGCCTTACAGACAGATGAACTTTTATCTCAACTTTCCGATAGTATTATAGCAGAAGTTGAAAAAAGAACAAAAGATATAGAAACAAGATTAAAATCTTCTCTTTCTTCCTTTCAGCCACCGCCTCATGTGGAAGAAGAGAAAATATTATCTTCTATAGAGAATAAAGTGAATGAAAAAATCAGCCTTATTGAACAAAAACTCATATCTATTCTTGAAAATATTAAATCTTCATCATCTTCCGATGACCTTAAACATGACAATCTCAGGGCTGCTATTCATGAAGAAATAGTTGCTATTCATGAGAAAATACCTGTTAAAGATGAATTTCTATCCTTTTTAAAAGAAAAGATAGAAGAACAGGAACAGATGTTAATTAAAATGATGGAAAGAGGTATTTCTGACGGCCTGGCCAAAGTTGAACTGGTAAAAGGTGTTACAGATCCTGTTTCGAAAGATTTACTCATAAGTAATCAGGATAAATTTAATAAAGCTCTGGAAAAAGCAAAAATTGCAGAAAAACAGTCCACTGAAGTTATTACAAGAATAGGATTTGCTATTGTTGAAGCCCAGAGAGCTGCGTCTACTGCTACAGACGCATCTACCAGAATGGATGAAATAACGGCTAACACAGGTCAGATCTTTTCAAAAAGTGAAGAAATTTTATCATCTATTGAGAATTATAAAAAAGAACTGAGTTATATACTTCAGAACGGACAGGATGTATTGTCAAAAATCGAGCAGATTTCCGGTGAGGCTATGGGCAAATTTCAAAGTGCTATGGATGCAGCCGATGGTGCCTGTAAGAGAGGGGAAGAATTTGCAAAACAGATAGATGAATTGACAGAGGTTATAAAGGAAGCCCATGTCAGCGCCAGTTCCTCCTCTAAAGAAGTGGCAGAGATAAAACTGGAACTGGAAAAGCTTCATGCCAGAAAAAATGATTTTAAATCCACCATTGATAAGCATCTGTTGAAATCAGAACAGGCTTTTGCCAAGTCTAAAGCTTCCGAAGAAAAAGCAGAAAATTCCCTGAAGATTCTTTCCGAAGTATCAGAAAAAATTCATTCGGCAGATAAAAATTCTTCTGATATTCTGCAAAAAATTCAATCTTTTGAGGAAAGATGTTCAACTATAGAGAGTACAACAAGAAATATACAGGAAATTACCGGCAGATCTTCAACGGAAGTGACAAATACAGAGCAAAAACTTTCTGATGCAGTAAATAAATTTAATGACATTTTAAGTAAATCAGAACATGCTTTTGAACAGGCCAGTCATGCTGAACAGAATTTTGAGAAACTTAACAGCGCCAATTTAACTGCTCTGGAACGTTCACAGAAAGCTATGGAACTTTTGGAAAAACTTACGGAAAGAATAAATTCTACAGAGGCCAATATAGGTAAGGTTGAAAATAAAGCGGAAGTTTTACTGGAAATGGCGCTGCAGAAAGCTAAAGCCGTTGATGTACCGGAGGAAGTATTCGAAAAGATAAATAAAGCTTCAATTGAAGCAAAACAGTTTATTTCCAGAATAGATGAACTTAAAGAAGAAGTCTCCAATATAGATAGTAAGATAAAAGACGGTTTTGGAAATATTGCTTCCACTGCCACACTACCTTCCATTCATGCTGAAGAACTTGAAGTTCCTGATGAATCAGAGCTTCCCCTGGATTTAGATGATCTCCTCCTTGTTCTAGTAGAACATAAAGCATCTGATCTTCATCTGAAAGTAGGAAGTCCTCCCTATGTTCGACTTGAAGGCAGTCTTATTCCGGTAGGAGCTCAGGCACTTACAGAGAGAGATACCCTTCGTCTTATAGCAGGTGTCATGAAGTCTTCCCAGAGGGCTACTTTTAAACATGACAGGAATCTGAGTTTTTCCTATTCTATTCCCGGAGGAATGCGTTTTCGAGTCAATGCTTTTTATGAAAAAGGTATGGTCAGCGCGGCTATAAGAATGATGCATATTGAAATGCCGACTTTCGAAAAACTGGGTCTCCCTGTAGAAGAAATAAAGAAGATTTTTGACATGAAATCAGGAATTATTCTTATCAGCGGTCCTACAGGATCCGGCAAATCTACTACTGTTGCTTCTTTAATAAATTTTATAAATCAAACAAAGAAACAGCACATAATAACAATAGAAGATCCGATAGAATTTCTCTACAGAGACAGAAAAAGCATAATATCTCAGAGGGAAATCGGAGTAGATACACCTTCTTTTTACAGTGCTCTTTATGAAGCCATACAGCAGGATCCCGATGTAATAGTAGTGGGAGAAGTTAAAGACAGTCAGACTGTAGAACTTGTCAATGTTGCTGCAGAAGCAGGAAAACTTATTATCTGTATGGTTCGTTCTACAAATTCTGTTCAGGCAATAGAAAGATTTTTAAGTCTCCATACAGGTAGAGATCACCTTTATTTTCGTCATATTTTTGCCTGTAATTTTAAAGGAATAATCAGTCAGAAACTTGTAAGACTGGATAAAGCTGATAGTGTGCCCATATTTGAAGTAATCTGGTCTGACTCTGAGATGAGAAGTCTTATATCAAAAGCAAAATACGGACACCTTTGTTCTCTTATAGCAGAAGGCCATCATGATGGAATATTGAGTTTTTCAGATTCTCTGAATGAACTTGTTAAATCAGGGAAGATGACCCCTGAGGAGGCTCTCAAGCATAAAGAACTTTTATTACCTAAAATGGATATTTCTGACGATGATAATCCAACTGAAGATAGTATGCTTAGCTGGCTTTAGAGGGTGACAAAAATAATGAAAATCTCTGTCCTCCCGTTACGCGTTATGCGTTACGATTTTCAGATAAATTAAGGGCGTGATTTTATTTGATAATTCGCAAAATCAGTGAAAGGAGGCGGAAAGCCCGAAAAACAAGAAGAAAAATTTTAAAATGGGCTATAATTACTTCCCGTCTTATACTGGTATTACTGGTAATATTTATCCTTTTTCTTCTTGGAAAATTTGCTCTGTCGAAGTTTATTCCTGCCAGGAGTATTGCTGTGGTAGAAGCTCATTTTACAGAAGTGCCTTTTACAATTAGCTGCCGGGGACTTATTTTCCGGAAAGAAAAAATTTTTACGTCCGCCCTGGAAGGTGTATTACATCAGATAGCCACTGACGGTCAGAAGGTTAAAAAAGGTGACACAGTTGCCAGGGTATATAATTATGAACTTGAAAGTACATTGAAAAAAAGAAGAATGGAGATAAAGCAGAATGGCGTAAAACTGCACCTGTCCAGGTTTCGTCATCTCAGTCGGTGGAAGATAATGGATAACACGTTAGTATTTTCCCTGAATAAAAAAATTGATAAATTCAGAGAAAATTTACTGGATTTTAAACTCGATGATAGCAGGTCAGTAGAAAAAGAAATAGAAGAAATAGTTTTAAAGAGGCAGGGGTTAAAAGAAGAACACAGGAAATATCAGATGGAAATGAGTAATAAAATCGACATGCTCGTTAAGGAAAATGGAAATATAATTAATACATTGCAAAAAGACGTTTCTTCGAATTTTACTGCTGAATATGACGGTGTAGTAAGTTATTATTTTGATGGCTATGAAGAAAAACTTTCACCTGACAGTATTTTGAAATCTCCTTTATGGACAACTCCGAAAATAGAGCTTTCTCCTATGAAAATAAGAAATGGTCAGAAGGTAGGAACAGGTTCACAGATTTTTAAATTAATTGAACTGCCCTATTACATACTGACCAGGGTTTCCAGTGATAATAAAGATTATCTCGAAACCAGGGAAGACAGGGTTATAATGTTTCCTGAATATCATACACAGATAGCAGGTTCTGTCGAGAAGGTTTATGATAAAGGTCTTCAGAGTTCTGAGCTTCTTGTAGTTCTTGCGTCCAGACAACTGGAAAATCCATTGCTTATTAAAAGAGAAGTTTCTATGGAAATTCTTCTTTCAAAAGTTAACGGTGTATCTCTTCCAAAGACGTCCAGAGTTGAGAAAAACGGGGAAGTCGGAGTATATACAGTTGACCGGGATAAGAAGGCGAAATTTTCACCTGTAAGGGTCAAGGTTGAAGACGGAAACCAGTTTATCGTAGAAGGTCTTAAAGATGGTGCAATTGTTATTGTAGATGCAAGAGATATTACGGAAGGAATGGCGGTGACGGTTAAACAGTGACCAGTTATCAGTGATCAGTGACCACTAAGTACCGTAACAGGTAAAAGGGTACCCGTAAAAAGCTTCTGCCTGGCAGGCTCTG
>DAIOEN010000038.1:0-42353 GCA_036746235.1 Vulcanimicrobiota bacterium
CTGCCTGGAATAATAAGGGCATTGCTTTAGGCGATTTAAAAAAATACGAAGAAGCTATTACATGTTATGATAGAGCTTTAGAAATTAATCCTGATTATGATGATGCCTGGAATAATAAGGGCATTGCTTTAGGCGATTTAAAAAAATACGAAGAAGCCATTACATGTTATGATAGAGCTTTAGAAATTAACCAGAACGATTGTGCTGCCTGGAATAATAAGGGCATTGCTTTAGGCGATTTAAAAAAATACGAAGAAGCTATTACATGTTATGATAGAGCTTTAGAAATTAATCCTGATTATGATGCTGCCTGGAATAATAAGGGCATTGCTTTAGGCGATTTAAAAAAATACGAAGAAGCTATTACATGTTATGATAGAGCTTTAGAAATTAACCAGAACGATTGTGATGCCTGGAATAATAAGGGTAGTGCTTTAGGCGACTTAAAAAAATACGAAGAAGCTATTACATGTTATGATAGAGCTTTAGAAATTAATCCTGATTATGATGCTGCCTGGAATAATAAAGGAGAAGTTTTACATAATCAAAGTAAATATGAAAAAGCTATAGACTGTTATAATAAAGCAATAGAGTTAAATTTTAAAGATAAAGAAGTATGGTATAACAAAGGAAATAGTTTAAAATCTCTAATTAAATACGAAGAAGCTATAACGTGTTATGATAAAGCTCTGGAAATCGATTTTGAATATGTTCCGGCTTTGTATAATAAAGGCAAAGTTCTAAAATCCCAGAGTAAATATAAAGAAGCAAACATTTATTATAATAAAGTCTTAGAGATTGATCCAGAATATAGAGATAACGGTAAGTAGGAGTCTATTAAAAATCAGTGTAACGTCAAAGATTAATCTACTTCAAATTGCATAGAGCTCTTGTCAATAGTTGTGGAAAATTCTTTCAAGTGCCTCCAACTCCTTTCAATTAAGCTGCTTTAGCTAAATCAGGCATATTCTGTACTATAATTCCATCAACAAATTTTGCCCCCTGTTTCAAAAGAGGCAATAAATCTTTCCCTTTTATAGGAAGCCAGTTTATAGACAATCTCTGTATCAACTTAAAAACCATATACTTCCCATTTTCTCTCTTCCTGAACCGTTTCACCACATTTGTTCTGGTTTTTACGCCGGAAAATACAGACTCTATAGGATTGGTAGTCTTGATATGAACCCAGTGAATTTTAGGAAAATCATAAAAAGTTGTAAGTTGTTCCAGCTCTCTCAAGAGAGTATCTGCAGCATCATTATAATTTGCAACTCTCAATTCCTGGGCATAAGTCCTGCACCAGTCCTGACATTGTTTGCGAGTATCTGCCCTGTAGAGTTCTCTTAATCTTCTTTTGGCTTTTTCCTCCATATGTTTAGGTAATTTATCTATTACATTCATAATCTTATGGTTCCAACATCTCTGCTCTTTACATTCGGGATATATATCTCTTAAAGCAGACCAGAAACCAAGTGCTCCATCTCCTATTGCCAATCTCGGACTCTTCATACCTCTCTTTTTAAGGTCTCTCAATACGTCTAACCAGGATGCAGTGCTCTCTCTATAGCCTTCTCCTATAGATAATAATTCTTTTGTGCCATCTTCTTTTACTCCTATTACACATAAAAGAGCCGTCTTTTCCCTTTCTAAACCGGCTTTAATGTAAACACCGTCAGTCCATATATATGCATAATATTCTGACCAGAGAGCTCTCTGTTTCCATTCATCATATTCTCTCTGCCAGTCTTCTTTCAATTTTATTATTGTACTTGATGATAAACCTGCTGTCTCACCAAGAATATCTCTAAATACAGGTTCAAAGTCACCACTGGATAATCCTTCTAAATACAGGTTTACGAGATTTCTCTGCACACCTTTTGAGCTTCTTTGATATTTACTTAAAACTTTTGAGTTATAACCTTCTTCACTGACATCTTTCGGAACATTACTTACGCGGGGAACTTTTACTTCTACATGACCATATCCTATGGCTACATCTCGTGTTTTTCCATAGCCATTTCTATATCCTCGAAATTCCTCTACTCTTTCATATTTTCCTCTTCCAAGAAATTCTTCTACTTCTTTTTCTAATGCTTCTGCCAGGAGCTGTCTTGCTCCTTCTCTTGCCAATAATTCCAGGGTATCAATTTCTTCTTCTTTTATTGTATTTTTCTCCTTTTTAAGATAAACTATCTTCATGGCGTTTTCTTTCCTTTCTTTTTAGAATGATTTGCACTTGAAAGATTACGCCTTTTTATTCCCTAATCCTTTTTCCACATCTTTATATTATAGCTCTCCGTATACATCCAGTTATTTCTATATCTTTATCTTTTACTTCTTCCTGTGGAAATATAAATATATCTTTTATATTACTGAAATATCCATTAAATATATCTGTTAATCTCCTTTCATCTTCCTGTGTATATCCTTCCCGGAATTCCTTCAAACAGTTCATTCCCTTTTTAAAATATGCAATATCCGAAGGTGTTATCCTTGCTTCATGGAGAGAGCTATCACTTATTAAAAGTTCTCTCAAAACTTTAATTGCTTCGTCTTTTCCTCTTTCTTCTCCTGCTATTATTTGATACAGGTGTTCTATAGAATTAAAACCCATAAGACCTGCCGGTATAACATATTCTCTGAGAAGCTCCGATGTTTTTATTCTTATCTCATATATATCATTTAATGTTTCTATGAGAGGTTCTACCAGACTCTTATCTTTGATTTTTTTAATTATTTCTATGGAATTCAATCTGACCTTCCAGCTTTCATGTTTTAAAGCTCTCAATAGATATGGAAGAGCAGGTTTACCTGTATTCAAAAGAGCTTCTACTGTATAGTCCACTACCAGTTCATCCATATCACTTAATTTCCCGACAAGAGCTTCTGCTGCCCTGACATCTCCGATTTTCCCAAGAGCTTCTGCTGCATACAACTGCAGGATAGAATCCTCATCATACAGTTTTCCTGTAAGGGCATCTACAGATATAGGGTCGCCAATTTCACCGAGAGCTTCTGCAGCATGATATCGAAGAAAATTGTCTTTATCCTCCAGAGCTTCCATAAGATAAATTACAGGATATGACTCACCGGGTTTCCCCAGTTTTTCTGCGGCACACCATCGAAAAAGACTATTTTTATCTCTTAAAATCTTTATCAAAAGTTCATTTTCTTCCTCATTTTTTATCTGTTCCGGTATTTCTACCGTATAGTTTTCTTTATCCTCTAAATCCTTTATCAATTCTTCTTCCATTAAAGTATAAGGATTTATCAGTTCTTCATATTCATTCTTTACAGGTAAATAATATGATAATAAGAAATCAAATATTCCCATTAAAAATCACCTCCTGTTTATTTTTTTTATAAATAAGCAGGTAAAAAAATAGTAAAAAAAACTAAAGATAAAACTCATGGAAGCAAGAAGCCTTTCATTGCTGATTTTTTTATTTATTGCTCTTATTTCTTTAAAAGGCAGAGGAATAAATATCGTAATAAATTCCCTGTTTCTTATTCTGATTTCTCCTCTATGGGCTTTTATGATTTCCTCTGCTACAGACATTCTTTCATCATACAAAAAAGCCCCTGAAGGAACAGGTTCGGAAGAATCTGTCATTATGCTTATACTTAAATCATCTTCACTGTTTACGACTCTTAACCTGATTTTTTTACTTTCAGAGTTATGAATTATAAAATTTTCCAGAATTATATATAGAGCCAGTTTTATAGCAGGTTCATCTATATAAGTCTTCCCTGTATGCAGTATATATTCTTTTTTTATAAAGACATTTTTATGAAACCCTGCCACTGTTTCATCTATAATATACCTGACAGAACAATATTGCCTGTGAAGGGCCGGTAATTCTTTTTTAATCGAAATACCGTCAGAACTTATTTTCTTTATTTTCTTACATAACATCAATATATATTTAAAAGCATGTTTAATTTTTTTAAATTCTCCTGCTGCCATGAACATCTCGTCACTTTCCGTGAGAAGAAATTTTCCTGTCAGTATATCCAGAGGTTTTGTAATTGCCTCTGAAATATGGCGTATAAATTCAAGTTTTTTCTTTTCATCAAGGACATATTCGCCTGTTTTAATTTCTTTATCAACACTTTGATTAAAATCCTTATTACTTTTTATAAAAAAGTCCTGAGAATCCGTAAATATGATTATAGTAAGAGAGGGATAGGCATTTTTTATATAAGCATATATATCACGACAGTCATTACCTTTTTGGTATTCTCCAAGTAAAATATCTACCGGTTCCTTTTCAAGTATGGAAAGAGCTTTTTTACAATCGCCGGCTCTTATTATTTCACAGTTGTTTTCGTTGAATAGTTCAGATAATTCCGTCCTTTCATTTATCAGCAGTATTTTTTTCTTTCTTCCGGGCAAGTCATTCTTTTCCGGGAAATTTCCACATAAATTTTCTGCTTTTTGCTTCTTTTTAAATATTTTAAATAAGGAATTCATTTAATAGCCTCCTTTCTGCTGAAGATGATAGATATTTTGCTCAAAATCATATACAACTTGCCCATATTTAAAGGCAAAACTTTAGAAAACAAGTTTAATATCAATGGGAAAAATCTAGAAAAACTATGGATTTCTCACAGGGCGAAAGCCTGTGAGATAACTGGCAGGGCCCCATTTGCTAACGTTAATAAGAATATGCTCTTTCTCTTTCTTATCGTCAGTAGAGCCGCCACCATACTCCCGTGAGTTCCATGCAAAATAAGAGCATTCAGAATATTTAGAATCCTTAATATCACCACACAGTTCCCCGGCATTCCCAATCATATCATAAAGTCCGAAAGGGTTCGGTTTCTTGAGGCCAGCTTCATAAATACCCTTTTCCCAGCAGTATGTTCTGTCTATATCATCTCCCCAGTAATATTTAGTAGTTGTACCTGCCCTGCAGGCATATTCCCACTCTATTTCCGAAGGAAGGCGATAGCCATTTTTTGTTATATCTGCTTTACCTCTGTGTCCTGGCGGGCCGTAGCAGGGAGACAACCCTTCCTTTTCACTGAGCCAGTTACAGTAAGCCACTGCTCCGTACCATGTTACATGAACTACAGGTTTATTGAAATAACCGTTTCTGACTGCAATTGTTCCCGGAGTTAAACATCCTATTATACCTCTTTCATTCATATATCTACTGATATGATACATATATAACCATGGCTCTCCTTCTTCCATCTGATTTCCTTCAGAATTCAAGAAGGTACAAAATTCCTTATTTATCACTTCATATTTTCCCATATAAAAACTGTTTACAGTTACGGGGTCATAGTTTTTCTCTTTTTGAAATGTACCGGATGGTATTAAAACCATATCAGGTTTTAAAAAAGTAATACACTGTTCTTCAGATAATGCTCTGGAAGCTTCTTCTTTTTTTCTATTTATCTGCTCATATAAAAGATCTGATTTTTTCTTTAAAGCTGTATTATGGTAATAATCATATAATAACGTATTGTCCATACAAGGAACTCTAAAATCTTTAAAAATCTTGCTTATAATGGCTCTATCATAACAATCCAAGGACTGTTCATACAATTTTTCACTATAAGATAAATCTCCTTTTTTTATCCATAAATCTTCATTGGCAGGGTTCAACTCAATTGCTTTATTTAGATAAAATAACTGTATAAAATAATAATCATTCAAATAATACCTATTAGAATATATAGAAGATACAACAGGTGGTAGTAATATAAAACCCAAGAGAAACAACACTGTATAAGAATAAATATATTTCAAATAGAAATAAACATTCTGTAAGTATAATTTTAGTTTAATAAATCTATCCTTTAAATCAGATAAAAGAAAAAAATGCTCAATATTAATATTGTTTTCTTCAATATAGATAGCTGTAGGTAAACACAGAAGAAAAACAACAAGAATACCAAGTGGAGAACGATTGTAGTAGTCTCTGGAAAAAAAGTCAAGAATACCGAAAAAGTGGAAGCCAGTAGTAAATGCTATAAAAAAAACTGTACCAAGAAATTTAATCCCAAGATATATTGTTTTAAAAAATACAGATAAAAATTTGGTAGAAATTTTTATAGAAGTTTTTTTAAATTCAATAGAATATGGGATAATAAGTAAAACCATAGTCAGGCAAAAAGATGTAACGTCTCTATTTAAAAAGTGAAATAAATCTAAAAAACCAATTATAATACCTATACCTATCATTGCAATTACAACATTTGCCATTTTAAAAATAAAAGTTAAAAACTTAATAAAATTTCTTTCCCATATAGCTTTTCTGGTGTCACAGTCAACATATTTATTCAAAGTAACTATAAAAGTCCAAAAAAAGTAAAGAAGTAAAGTGAAGAGAAAGGGAATATAGTGGAACTCAAATTTTTCCCTGGTTAATTTATCTGCAATACATTTTATAAAAATAATTAACGCTAAATAGGCAATGGCTCCTTTAGCAAAAGGAATAATTAGTTTAACTATAATAAATAAATATTTTATTGAAATTTTAAAAGGGATATATACAGTTAAAAATCCATTAAATATAAATAAAAGAAATATAAAAGAAATAGAAAATAGTAAAATATCGTCGTAAGACCAATACCAATAGCCCATACTCCAATCGACATAATAACTTAATATTGCAAAATACAATACTGATATAATAATTACCGGTAGAATAAAACTATTCTTAACTATTAATCTTAAAATACATCTTTCCCATATTATTTTTTTCTCTCCTCTATCTAATTCTTTATATAAAATAAAACATAGTACAGAGAGAAAAGATAATAATGGGATAAGAGAAAATTTATTAAAGTAAAAATCGGTATCATATTGATAATAATAAGTAAAAAAATAATAAGAAAATCTATCAAAAAAACTACAAGAATAAAAAATAAAATTTTCAAAAAATTTTATTGGAATAACAATAATCCAAAAAATATAAGTAATTATGATTGTAGTTATAAAAGTATGAATGGCAACCTTAATAGTTATGGATAAAAATCTGGATTTAAAAATACCGGTTACCAAATTCCCCATATCTTTTACGCTCATACCAACGGAAGAACCAGAACTATCCGTTTCTGAAGACTCCTTAAGAGATGACTTAATTTCCTGTTTACCATATTTATTTTCATTCACTTTACTTTTCCCTATATTTTCAATCTCTTCCCTCATCTCGCCGGCACTTCCATACCTTTCCGATGATGCGCTGCATAAGGACTTCATAACTATCGACTCAAATTCTTTCGATACTTTCGAATTAACTTCACTTAATGGTCTGAACTTATCGGAAGCTTCAGGGATAGAGCCGGCAAGAAGGTAATACACAGTAACTCCCAGTGAATATATGTCACTTCTTACATCAGCATTTCCTTCCATTACCTCTTCAGATATAAAAATTGATTTTACGAACCTTTTCCGGAAAGCTTCAGATGACGAATCTTTATTTATACCGAAATCCATAAGCATTACCTTACGGCCTTCATCACAAATCAGAATATTTGAAGGACTCAAATCGCAATATATCAAAGACTGACTGTGTAAATATTCCAGAGCATCAAGTAATTGTTTTGTCCATTCTATTATTTTAGCTTCGCTGATTGGCTCTTTTTTTTCAATTAATTTTTCGAGATCTGTACCTTCCACGTAATCCATTACAAAATAACAGCGGTCTTTTTCTACAAAATAATCTAACATGACAGGAAGGCCAGGATGCCTCAATTTTGATAACTCAGTGGCTTCTTTCTTTAACCGGTCGATTATTGACTGAGCAGAAGGAGTATCTGAGGTATAAAGTATTTCTTTCACGGTACACGGTCTTTTTTCAAATCTGCAGTCAAAGGCATCGTAGATTCTTTTACTCTCATCTGCTCTGAGAAAAGCTTTTATTTCATATCTGTTGTCAAGTATTACACCGGGAGCTAATATATTTCTGTCGGAGTCTTTGTTTATTTCCTCCGGAGTATTATCACTGTGTGCCATAAAACAAATCCTCCTTCATTTTTTTTATGATTTTCAATATTTTTCAGCGAACAGATTTATACGTTCCTTCAATTCCTTTACGCTCTGAAGCCTTTTTTCAGGCTTTCTTTCCAGCAGAGAAAGAACTATTCCTTCAAGTTCCCCGGAAATTCCCCGGTTATACTCTGTCAGAGGAGCGGGCTTTCCTCCGAGCTGGGGGAAAAAAGACTCCTCGTCATCAGGGAAGGGCAATTTATCTGTAAGGAGTTCATAAAGGGTTACACCAAGAGAATAAAGGTCAGAAAGATGAGTAAAATTCTTACCCTCAATATACTCAGGCGGAATATACTGGGAACCGCCTGTACCGAAGCTTCCCATACCCATCCTGCTTGACTTGCCGGCTCCAGGCCTTGCCAGATTTAATCCGTAAGACAGCAGTTTCACATTAAGATCTTCATTGATAAATATTTTTTCAGGCCTTATATTTCTGTAAACGAGGTTAAGGGAATGAAAATAATCAAGACCATCACATATCTGAATGGTAAAATTAAGAATATCTCGTATTTTTGACGGAGATTGCTTTATATAATCTTTTATCATATTCCCGGTAATATATTCCATTACAAGAAAAACATAATCTTCATGATGCTCGAAATTTAAAATTTTAACTATATTTCTGTGTTCCAGATTGAGGCTCAGAACATACTCGGCTTCTCTTTTGATATGAGACAGATATATATTATCCTTGAGATGAATGTGAAATAATTTGAGTGCAACTATCTTTTCCTTATCCATATCCTTTGCTTTATATACATCTCCGGACTGGCCCTTTACTGTTTTTTCAAGAAGACAGTATTTTTCAGCAATTATATTCATAATTAATTCCCTTCTTAATTAGCTTTCAGCTAAAAATTTGCTCCGTAATCCTCAAGTATTTTCTTTTCTTCTTCATTTATCTGAGAAAAAGAATGAACTTCAGACATATTAACTCCCTGAACGAAAAGACCGGCGAGATTTTTAAAGACTCTCATACATTCCCCTGTATTTACATCCCATTCTCTGATAGTTCCGTCATAACCGGAAGAAAGAATGGTTTTACCGTCAGGACTGTAAGTAACAGAAGAAATTCTCATATAATGGCCTTTAAAGATTCTGATACATTCTCCCCTTTCTGTATCCCATTCCTTGATTTTATCCCAGCAGGCAGAAATGATTTTCTTACCATCGGGACTGCAGGAAACAGAAGAAATCTTTGTAGAATCTCCATTGTAGGTTTTGACACATTCTCCTGTCAGTGTATCCCATTCTTTTAATGTCATATCGGAACTTCCGGAAACAATCCTCTTGCCATCCATGCTATAAGACACAGAAGAAATCTTTGTATTATGCCCTCTGAAAGTTCTGATACATTCCCCTGTAGATATATCCCATTCTTTTAATGTCATATCGGAACTTCCGGAGACAATGCTCTTTCCCTCAGGCTTCATGGTCAGTGAAGTAACATACCACGTATGACCTTTATAAATTCTGCTGCACTTTCCTGTATTTACATCCCATTCCCTTACAGTTTTATCATAACTTCCTGAAAAAATCCTTCTGCCATCAGGACTGTAGAGAATAGAAGTAATAATATCACTGTGGCCTTTATAAATAAAAAGACATTCACCTGTATTTACATCCCATTCTCTTATGGTTTTATCATGACTTGCTGAGAGAATCTTTTTCCCGTCAGGACTGTAGATGGCAGCAGAAACAAAATCGGTATGCCCTGTATAGATTCTGATACATCTGCCTGATGTTACATCCCATTCTCTCATTGTTTTATCTTCACTTCCTGTAAGAATTCTATTGCCGTCAGGACTGTAAACAGCAGATGTGGCCTTTATAGAAGATCCCCTGTAGGTTTTGATACATTCCCCTGTTCCCGTATCCCATTCCTTAATTGCTGTGTCCACACTGCCTGAAACTATTCTCTTCCCATCAGGGCTGTAGCTTACAGAAGAAACAGATTCAGAGTGACCTATGTAGATTTTTATACATTTTCCTGTATTTACATCCCATTCCATTATCGTTTTATCATAACTTCCCGAAATAATTCTGCTATTGTCCCGGTTATATCTGACAGAAGAAACCATATCGGAATGTCCTTTATAAGTTCTGACAGTGCCTGAATTTATATTCCATTCCATAATGGTTCTATCTTCACTGCCTGAAATAAAATGACTTCCGTCAGAACTGCAATATATGGAAGTAATATATTTGTTATGGCCTTTATAAGTATTTATACATTCACCTGTATTTACATCCCATTCTCTTACTGTGCCGTCATAGCCTCCTGCCAGTATTCTCCGATTATCAGGACTGTAGCTCACACAGGTAACACCGCTGAAATTATAACTTCCGATACAATCTCCTGTCTCTCTATCCCATTCTCTGACAGTTCCGTCTCTGCCTGCAGAAACTATTTTCTTTCCGTCAAAACTGTAATTTACTGATTCCACATATCTGGAATGACCTTTATACGTTCTGATACATTCGCCTGAAAGGACATCCCATTCTTTTACAGTGCCGTCTTCACTGCCTGAGAGAATTCTTTTCCCGTCATGACTGTAAGAGAGAGAAGATACAGTAGAACTATGACCTTTATAAGTTCTGATGCATTCTCCTGAAAGTACATCCCATTCTTTTACAGTGCTGTCTTCACTGCCTGAGAGAATCTTTTTTCCGTCATGACTGTAGCATACAGTTGTAACCCATCTGGAATGGCCCTGCTGAAAGAAATTACATCCCCTTAATATGCTGTTTTTAAAATCGGCACTTCTCAATATATTACCTGTCTCTCTGTAACCCAGTCTTACACTGTTCAATACTATATGGCGCAGATCAAGTGAAGACAGATCTGTATCACTTAAATCACATCTCTTTTCTTTTAATATATTGAGAATATTTAATATGCGGTAATCTCCTTCTCCTATCTCTTTATTTCTCAGGAGAGCAAGTATTCTATCCAGTAATGTTCCATTTATAATATCTTTACGATAACATCCCCTGATAGAAGGACTCCTTGCAGGCTCTCCGGTGAGTTCTCCAACCATATTCGTCAGATGTGTATCAAACACACGGCATGATAATTCAGGTAAAGTGCTGTCACATAATGTGACCCTTTCTTCTAATTTCTGTTTTATATAAACAGAGGCAAAATAATCTCTGAAATCCTGATGAAATAGAATATAACTGTGTCCATCAAGTTCTCTCATCATGCAGTAATTTTCTTTCAGCCTTCTCATAACTTCCCTGATATTCTTTCTGTTATCACTGTTAAGGAGAGATTCTGTTTCATCATTCATTTGAGAGTCTATGGCAGGATAAAGATTCAAAAATTCATCGGAAGAGTATCTTTTCAATTCTTCTTTTATAATGTTTACAAGCTTTTCATGGGTTATTTCAAAAAGTCCGGCCTTTTCCATTTCATATCCTATCCTGGGAAGAAGAAATCTGAGATACAGACGGTGGATAATTCTGTCGGAAGGTGCAACAATCTGCCTGTCCTCCCTGGAAATTGAAGAAACAATAAAATTATGAAGTATTTCTGCCTTATATCCCGGAGAAGGAATAAAATCATAATCATCTTTTCCCGAACATATTTTCATCTCTCTTTCAAGACCGCAGTATAAAGTCAACATCATAGGACTTCGAAGAAGGGGTATGTTTTTTATTAAGCTCCCATCGAAATCTGTACTCTGTAAATTCATAAACGACTTTATCTGTTCATCTGTTAATTCTATCAGAGAAAATGCATTAAAATCTGCCCAGTTCAAAGTCTTCCTCATATCATAACGGGATGAAATTACAATCTGAACACCTTTTAATTCCCTTATTTCCATAAGGCATAAAAGAAGCTCCCTGCTGTCTTCAGTTACTTCATTGAAACCATCCAGAAGAAGAATAACAGAGGGGCATTCTTTTCCGCCGGATTTAATTCTTTCCATAAAATAATTCTTCATTTCTATTATATCTTCAGGTGTGGAAACACGGTTAAGATATTCCAGAGAAATCCTGTCCCAGATAAAGGATTTTTTATAATTTTCACCTGTATGGTTGTATTTTTCAAGCTGAAGGAAGACAGGAACGGGAGATATGTCATTTCCGGAAAGAAAACTTTCCCAGAGTTTTAAGAGTGAAGTAGTCTTCCCCATTCCTCCGTCTCCAAGAAGGACACAGTTCCATTTTTCAGGGTTATTCCATAAATTCTCTACAGACTGACGGAGTGTAAAGATTTCTGCCTGAAGATTGCTTTCTATATCTTCCTGAACATTCTTTACGGAAGGAAGTATTTCATCTGCTATATTTAGATGAGGGTATATTTCTTTTCTTATTATCTTATATCTCTGATCTGAATGAAACATAGTAAGACATTTTTCTTCTTTTATTTCATAAGAATCATCATTAGTGAGCTTCAATCTGCTTTTCAGTTCCTGATAGGTTTCCCAGAGATGTTCTCTTGTATCTTCATGTGGTATTTCTTCCTTTCCTCTCTGATAAATTAATTCTCCCATAAATATCCTTTTCTTTTTCCTGTCCTTCCATTCGAGAAACCTGTATGGCAGGTAATCCCTTTCCTTTATCCAGTTAATTAAAACAGGATTGACTTCTATGATTTTTTCCGCTTTTACAGTCTGAAAGAGAGATGTTTCATCCTTTATGACTCTGGCAAGAAAGAGTCTGGTGCGATAGATATTTGGTTCAAAATCCTCATCGTGAAGTAATTCTTTTATACAATCTGTTACATCCAATTCGTCAATAGAAGGTCTGTCTGAATTATAGAGATAGATTTCTGCAAGTCTTTCTCCTTCTTCTTCTCTTATATTCCTGATGAAAAAGAGCCAGTAATCGGAAAGAAAAGAAAGACCGTAAATAAGGCGTGTAAGATCGGGGATTACTTTCGGAAAAGACTTCTCATAGTCTTTTATCATATCTTCACTGAATTCATGTAAGCTCAAATTATGTTTTTCCAGATAATTAATTCTCTTCTCCGGATGGCCCACACCGAGGCGGAATATATTTAAATCATCAAGTAAACCTCTGTCTTTTTCTTTTATTTTCAGTATTTTTATCGATTCTTCAGTAATTTTAAGAGGATCCTTTATTCCTGAAGCAAAATCCTTCAGTTCAGGCATAAAAAAATCTTCTTCTTTTTGAAAATGAGTGAGTCCTTCCCGTAAAATTCCTATCCATTCTCCGAGAGTGGCATGTTTATTAAAGAATTTTTCAACTATTATTTTATTAAGATTATTATTCTCAAAATTTCTGGAAGGATCTTTTATATAGATTGAAATCAGAATAGATCCCAGGAAAGTAGCTACAGAATCCAGGAAAGATAATATGGCAAGAACCTTTTTACCTGTCTCTTCTTCCAGAAGTGATTTCATTGCTATTGCTATGGGAGAAGGCCATGTATTTCTGTATTCTTTGATAAGGCTGTTAAGTTTAATTTTTAATTGCTGTAATGATATTTCTTTCAAGATAAACTCCCTTTCGTTAAATATGATTTATATGAGAATCGTAGCGCGTAACGCGTAACGCATGACGGGAGGAACAGATTCTCATACTTAGTTGTTACCGAAACGGTCATGGCCGTTTTACGGAGTCCTTACAATACGAAATCCTACATCTGGATATCCCTTTAAAGGATCAAAAGTGCTGCGTTTCTGGCGATATAGGCTTTCTTCTCCTGTCATAAAGCTTCCTCCCCTGCCAATTCTGTAAGCTCCGTATGAAGTACCTCCCGGGTCTGTCACAGGTTCCGGAGAATAATCTCCGTACCAGTCATTACACCACTCCCACACATTTCCTCTCATATCATATAAACCGAACTTATTAGGACTCTTCTGTCCTGCATCATGAGTGTTATTGCCTGAATTATACCTGTACCAGGCCATATTATTTATCTTATCATAAGTCAGATCTTCGCCACAACAGGCATATTCCCACTCTGCTTCCGTAGGAAGACGATATCCGTTCTTCTTTATATCACAGTTTCCTCTTTTATCTTTCTGTCCGTAACACTGGCTTAATCTGTCTTTTTCACTCAGCCAGTTACAGTAAGCCACCGCTCCGAACCAGGTTACATATATGACAGGCTTATTCTCATAACCATCCTTTACTTTAAATGTTCCTGAAGTAGACCATTTAGTTATACCACATTCTTTACCATCGACATTAATCCAGATAGATCCTCCTTCAGTCTGATTTCCCATAGAATTTAAAAAGGCACAGTATTCACTGTTTGTCACTTCATATCTGTTCATATAAAAAGAACTGATAGTAACACTGTGAACCACTTCTTTACTTCCGGAATCAATCTTTCCCATATCAAAAGTGCCTCCCTGAATTAAAACCATCCTCGGACCTTCTGAGGAAGAGGATATTTTATTCTTATCTGAGAAGATTATGAACAATAAAACAGAGATAAGTATCAATGCAGATAAAGAAATTAAAAGAACCTTTCCTGTAGCAGTTTTTACAAATGAAAACAGAGAAAAAGAAAATTTTGCCTGAGACAGGTTTTGTTCTGCTTTTTCAGGTTTATAGGACTGAATAGCTTGAGATGATAAACCTTCCCCTTCTTCTGAAGTTGTTTCTTTTTCCAGATTTAAACTATCCGTTTTTCTTGTAGGTCTTAATTTTTCAAGAGCTTCTCTCATATCACCTGCACTTTCATAACGTTTTTTCGGTGAAATGGAAAGAGCCTTCATTACTATTTCTGCAAGTTCTTCTGATATTTTGGGATTATGTTCTCTTACAGGCCGGAAGGCACATGGTATTACTGGTATAATGCCTGTAAGAAGGCAGTGCATGGTAGCTCCCAGGGAATATATATCACTTCTCGGTTCAGGTTTACCTTCAAATAATTCTTTCGGGGAAAAAGCCGGAGTTCCGACAATTGTCTTGGTACTATCACTTCCGGCAGTAACAGGTCTTGCTATACCGAAATCTACAAGTACTACCTTATGATCTGAAGAGCGAAGCATTATATTGGCAGGTTTCAGGTCACGGTAAACAATGGGAGGAGTCAGAGTATGGAGATATTCGAGTGCTTCAAGTATCTCTTTCGCCCATTCTATTACAGTGTCTTCAGGTATGCCTTCATTTACCTTTACTTCTATATCTTCAGCTTCAGGATTTTCAGTAGAATCTCCTTTTATAAAATTACCTATCATAATATCGAGGTCTTTACCTTCTATGTAGTCCATGACAAGATAGTAACGGCCGTTTTCTATAAGGTAATCTGTCACTACAGGAAGATGTTTATGTCTGAGACTTCTTAATATGAAAGCTTCTTTTTTGAACCGGTCAATTATATACTGCTCATCTTCAGGCCCTTTTGCCTGATTGAGCATTTCTTTTACGGCACAAATCCTGTTTTCAAATCTATGATCCATGGCTTCATATACTGCACCCATACCTCCTGCCCTGATAAGCCTTTTTACTTCATATCTTTTATCAAGGATTACACCTGCTTTCAATATGCCGTAGTCGGTAAGAAGAACTACAGGATCACCGCAACCCTGACAGAATTTTGCCGAGTCCGTATTTTTATGTCCGCATTTTTCACAGTAAACTGACATTTTTATACACCTCTTAAGGAGTTCTTGCAAGCCGGAAGCCTGATAAAAACTTTGTTGATAATAGGTCATAATGCATACGCCCACGAAATTTGTTTCTTATAATCTTCTCTGAACCGGTAGCAGGGCCGACAGGATTAATAACCGGTTCGGAAGGATAATCTCCGGACCAGTCATTACACCATTCGGAAGCATTTCCAATCATATCATAAAGACCGAAACTATTTGGCTTCATCTGTCCAACCGGGTAATAGGTGGGAGCATAATATAATATATCATCCTCATCACCCCAGAAATATTTAGTATTTACTCCTCCTCCGCAGGCATATTCCCACTCTGCTTCCGTAGGAAGACGGTATCCGTTTTTCTTTATATCGCCATTTCCTCTGTTATCTTTGGGCCCGTAACATGGAGACAATCCTTCCTTTTCACTTAACCAGTTACAATAAGCTACTGCTCCGTACCAGCTTACAAAAATTACAGGATGAGTTAAATAACCACTTCTGATTACAATTGTCCCAGGTGCAGAACAACCTGATAACGCTCCGAATGAATTTTCTTTACCAGCAACTGTTATTATTACCCATGGTCTCCCCCCTTCAATCTGATTACCCTGAGAATTTAAAAAAGCACTGAATTCTTTATTTGTCACTTCATATTTCCCTATATAAAAATCAGTCAGAGTAACTGTATGAGGATTACTGGAAAATTCAGAATAATATTCTCCTTCCACTATCTCTCCCATCTGAAAGGTATTGCCACTGATTAAAACCATTTCAGGTTTTGTAATATAAAATGTCTGTAGAGATACAAGCTCTCTTGAAGCTTCCTGTTTTCTGCTTTCTATACGGGCATATAGAGGATCAACTTTTTCTAAATCAGCAGAATATTTATAATAATCGCAAATTCCATCTAATATGTAAATACCTTTATATTTAAAAAGATCACTTACCAGAGCCCTGTTATAAGAATCTATAGCATCCTGATATCTACGATTACTATAATAAAGATCTCCCTTTTTAATCCATATATTTGTATCGGTAGGGTTAACTTCCAGGGATTTATTCAAATAAGCAAGATAACAGGTTTGATTTGAGTATGTACATAAACCTATATAATAAGAGAAAAAGTATAACGTTACAGGCATTAAAACAAATCCGGCTAAAAACCAGATTAGAGGATGAATTTTACCGGATTTTTCATGTAAATATGAATAACAGAATGACACTTTATCAGAATAAAATAAAGGAATAGAAAATTTCTTACCTGATGAAGGAATAACAAATTTCTTACCTGATGGAGGAAAAAACTGAAGATATACAATAGCTAGAAAAAATACTGCAAATAAAAGAAATAGAATTTCACCTTTATAAGGAATATTACAACCGATAATTTCATTCATCAATACACCAATCAATACAAGTAATATTAAAGATACAATTAAGGATGTACCAACAAATAATAGAAAAGAGAAAACTTTTATAAAAAAGTTTTCTGATTTATATTTATAGTATATCGTAATTACTCCGATGAATCCACAAGCAGGTAACATAATAAGAATAAATAAATCAATAATTTTATCAGTTGTTATATCTTTAAGTAGTAAACATATAACTATACATAAAAATATTCCTATACCTGTACCTCCAATAAACCCCTGTATTCCTTTCAAAATAAAAGAGACAACAGTTATTATAGAGCTATTAAATTTACTACCAACCTCATTATACCAACTATAAAAAAATACAGAAATAAAACAGAGTATCGGCACAAGTAAATAAATATTAATAGTAAAAAACATCCAGTAAAAAACATCAAAAAAGTTATGATAATATCCAAAACAAAAGTCATCTTTAAAATGAGCAGGGCCAGTAATTACCCAGATAATATATGAAACTATAAGTGTAACCAGCACAAAACGATAAATTATCTTAAAACCAAATAATAACCAGGTAGATTTTATAATTTTATTCCATATTCCGATTTTATCAGATGATATTCCCCTGTAAGAAGACTCTGAAATATCTCTTTCAGGAACAGTCTGAGATGTAACAGCAGAAACCTCCCTCTCCGGTATAGCTTCAACAACCTGAATTTCCGCTTTACTTAAAATTCTGGTCTTTCCTTTCAATTCCTCAAGAAGGTCTCTCATCTCCCCGGCACTTACATAACGGTCTTTCACGGAAACGGAAAGAGCTTTCATTATTATCGCATCAAGTTCTTCCGACACCTTCTGATTAAAGTCTCTAACAGGCTTAAAATCGCATGGTTTTTCCGGCAATATACCGGTTAAAAGACAGTGCATTACCGCTCCAAGTGAGTATATATCACTGGCAGGTTCCGGTTTCCCGTCAAGTAATTCCTGAGGGGCAAAGGCAGGAATAAAACTATTCAATTGTACGGTTCCCCTCCATTTTTCAACTGTTCTCTCTATAGCGAAATCCGAAATTACTGCTTTTCCATCTGAATTACGAAGTATTATATTACGTGGATTAAGGTTTTGATATACAAAAGAAGGAGATTGATTGTGAAGATATTCCAGAGCATCGAGTATATCTTTTGCCCAGTCTATCACTTTATCTTCATTTATAAGATCTTTATTTTTAATAACCTTTTCAAAGGTTACGCCTTCCATATAGTCCATGACAAGATAATAGCGGCCATTTTCGGCAAAGTAATCTACTAAAAGAGGTAAATCGGGGTGTCTCATTCTGGAGAGAATTGTAGCTTCTTTTTTAAAAGTGGCAGACATATTCTGATGACTGTTCAGGTCAACAGCAGACGGAACGATTTCTTTTACAACACACAATCTCTTTTCAAATCTATGATCAAAGGCTTCATAAACTTTCTCATTTTCGCATGTTCTGAGAAGAGATTTTATCTCATATCTCTTATCCAGGATTATGCCAGGTTTTAATATATCCCTGCATATTTCTTTATTATCCTGGCTAGAATTATTATCTACTGTCATAAAAAGCCCCCCTGAAAATTCCCTTTTAGAATTTTAAATTTCGTTAAATAGTATATATAAACCTTCTTAATGAATTAAATTATTATTAGCAATCAATAAACAGCAGTCATCTATCAGTTCAAGCAATTCTTCTGACAGGTCTCCATAAATAGGGACGTTCCCTGATATTAAGCCAGTCAGCCAGAATTACTTTATTCTGAGTCGTGATTAATATAAATCTATAGTGGCCTTCCGGAAAAGATGTGATATTATGATGAGAATCCGATTTAACAGTAATCATGCATGCAAATATTCCGGCTACTTTATAAGGTTCATTATACTCTATGCTGCCGGATTGAGTGGAGGTAAATTGATTGGCATGTGCAAAGAACATATAATTACTCCATCCCATGCATAGCACAAAGATAAGAGTAAAGAAAAAAACAATATAATTTTTGTAATTCTATCGAATTGCTTAATCATTGCAACTCCTCCTTTCATAAAAATATTATCTCTATCTACCGATAAATGTTAAATAATTATACAACTTATACTTTTTTAGATAAAATACCAGGCAATCTTTCTTACTTTATTCTTGCATTTTCAAAATCATCACTGCAGGCTATACAGCCATCAACCTCAATATAAGAATTACTCCTGTCAATTATTTTAAAATTATATCTCTCAGATAAGAGCCTGGCTCCTTTCTCAATCAAATCAAGATATATGCCACAACCTGTACAAAAATACCTGATATAACAATCTGTTTCTCCTCCTCTATTCAGAACAATTTTTGGATCAACTACATAATTACCTGTCTTTTTTAATTTCCGACATGAGCCAAGTAAATTACTTTTTATTTCCTGTTCCTGCATTTTTCCACCTCCTTAAAAATATCACATGTTTTCCATCAATTCCAAATTATTTTACAACTTACACTTTTTAATATAAAAACAAAATATTCTATCTGATTGTTTGCATATGAATGTAAAAAATTCTATAATACAGTTATATTTTATAAAGGAGAGAATATTTATGATTCCACCTGATGATAAAGAAATTATATTTAAATATATTGAAGGTGAAATGAATGGTACAGATTTTTTAGACTGGATTCTTGCTACCAGATGGCTTCCAGCAGATTTATATAAACCTGAATATGAAAAGGATTTGATGAAAACAAAATATCCACATATTCATGATACTGAATTCTGTATAAAATTATTTAACCTTGACAGCACTCTACACAATGAATACAGTAAATATATGATTAAAAACATAAAGCCTCTCGAAATAAGCCAGAGTATGGTTAAACTACTGGAATATTATTTTAATATTATCAATTTAAAAACGTTCAGTAATTATTTTGACAGTAATATAGACGAGTTTTTTTCTGAAACAGGAAATGATTTGTCTCTGGAGATATTTGACAGTATTAATAAATTATCAAATGTATATTTAAAAAATTTAATAAAAGAAAAATTTCAGGATTTACTGAATAATGAAAATACAAAAAGATATTTTTATACAAAATTATTTAAAATATATCTGGCTGAAATAATAAAAGGCAGTGATGAGGATATAATTAAATACTGCCGTAATCTGGCAGTTTTACACTATGAAACTTATATAGTACCAATAATTTATTCCGGTTATGATTCGGAGCTTGATACACCTGAAAATATCAAATATTATAAAAAAGATATAATTACACTTTCAAAAGAATTTTTATCATATATAGAAAAGATCGGACTCTGATTACCAGTTCTTAAATTAACTCTAATAAGATTGCCTGAAATCTTATCTTCCAGCTCTGCCCCTCTTCTTCTCAATCCCAAGTTTCTTTGTACGGAAATCCTGAATATCGTCCTTTGTTATAAAAAACCTGTCCCATTCATTATTCATAATATCTGCAATTTCTTTATCCTTTAATCCTTCATAGACTCTTTCTTTAACCCACTCTCTGTGTTCCTCCAGAAAGTCCTGTTTGGTGGTAGTTTGAAAATACTTCAAAGGAAGAATTTTACCGTCAGGACACTGAACATATTCACCGGAAAAAATCCTGGAAATAGTACCTTTATGAAGGTTTCTTCCTGTCCTTTTTTTTATGTAATCCAATAGATCTACCTGTCTTATTTCTGTAACTTCATCTGTCTTACCCAGAAAAAAATCTTTTTCTTCCCTTATTAAAAACTCGCCTGTATAATAAAGCCATTTCAGTTTTTCTTTATAATAATGGAGGAAATTGGACGTTTCCATTCTCTCTTCAGTTATTAAATTATCAGAAAGTTCTAAATAGTCCGGAAGATAAGAGGGAACTTCCTGGTAGAGATTGCCGTCACCGTAATCATTTATTATTATTCCCGGCATTATTTCTTCCTGTTTATACATATTCTTTATCTCTTCAGTCATTTCATCGAATAAAAACTTTGCAATCTGAAAAATACTATCAGTCAATACACCTTCATCTACAGAAGGTTTTTCTTCATCCAGAGAATCTTCGAGAGACGTCAATCTGGAAATTTCCGGCGCTATTCTTCCGCTTTCTATATCAGAAAGCTCGAATATTTCATATAAAGTTCTTCTCAATAAATTTACTGTTTTATCATCACATGGAGCCAGTTCAGGAACTACAGATTTAAATTTCTCTTCATTTTTTACGAGTGACTCAAATCTGCTCATAAAACTCTCTTCTATATTAAGTTCACAGGGAGAATTTTCAAATAAAAAATTTCTTTTAATAGCAACTTCAGAACCGGCTTCTTCATCATCGTCTGAAAAGTCTTCCGGTGAAAAACTCTCTTCTTCCCTCTCTTCTTCATCAAAACAGAAGGGACATTCATATTGTTCGGAAGGATAATATCTGCCGCATATATCACATAAAATCTCTTCCGAAGGGTTTCGCAGAATTTCCCTGGAGCAATAAATAGAAATTTTCTTTGCTATTTCTATGGCAGGAGTTTTTTCCACATCCGGTCTTATATCAGGTTTTACCCGTGGTAATTTTACACCCTTTAAGCCAGTCTTTTTTGTAACTGCCATGTTTCTTTACATCTCCCTGTCTAAAATGATGTGAACAGGAGTCTTTTTTTAAGGCCTCCGAGTTTTATTATGTTATGTTTATTTAATATTGCCTCTGCCAGTAACTTCAACGTAGAAGAAAAAGTAATTTTATTAAGGAAATCACCGTCTTCTATAATTTCTTTGAGTTTTCTGATCTTTTTATCAGGATATTTTTGAAGCATATAACGGAAAATCACCTCAAAATGCCTGTCAAGTATATCTGATTTACTGTATACACTTCTGGCAAAACTCATCAGTTTCCCGTACAGCTCCTCTTTATTTACAAAAGATTCTGTTTCAAGAAGTTTTTCGGGATTTAATTTAAACAGTTTTACAGCTCCGTCCAGATCCTGTCCTATAGCTTGTTTTATATCAGTCTGACCGGCAAGATGAATTATTTTAAGCTGAAGCTGAGTCCCCCTTTCTCCTATGGTCTGAGCGGCAATAATACCGACAGGAAGGCCCTGTTCAGGTAATTTACCTGTAAAATTACCGTAACATAAACTGCATATACCATCTTTCTGAGCACAGGTAAGAGGAGAACGGAGAGTTATATCTTTTCCATTCTTTAAAATATCTTTGATTTTTTCTTCATCAAGTGGCTTACTGTCTCCTGTCATATAGCGTCCTGTAAGGCAGATGCCGTTTTCAATCATATAAGGAGTCAATTTTATTCCTTCTTTTGTTTTACAGTCTTCTGCCGTTATGGTAATATCATAGACCGCTTCTATAAGATGTCTTGTGAGATCTCCTCCTTTACCTGTGCCGAGTTTCTTACAAACAATGCCCTGCCTTGCGCCATAATTTGCATAATAATACTCACCTGCTGTGAGACCTTCCATATAACAGGAATTAATCTCACGATCCCCGTCTTTTCTATCCCTTATGCCTGAAACCTTTCCTTTTTTATAACACATCTGAATTAAATTATCTTTCGAGCCTCTGGCCTTCGCAGGATATATGGAGAAAAGAGTATTATTATCTTTAAAGAAGTCAATTTCATCTTCATTCTTTTTACCCTGTTCATAAAGTTCAAGTTCTTTCTCCGAATTCCCTGATCTGAGAGGCAGATCAAATATTGAAAAAGTTGTTCCGGAAAGGGTAGATTGTTCATATATTAGCTTTAATATGAGAGAAAGTTTCTTTGATATCGTCGATATTATATCTATGTCTTTATTATTTTTATCTATTTCAAGTATAAAATTTTGCAGATCTTTTTCAGAAATTTCCGTCTTTCCAGGAGACAATTCTTCTATAAGCTCACTATTATATCGTCCGGCAGTAAGACCCAGTTTTATATCCTGTCCCAGGCTGAAATGAATCCTGTCGCTGGCGGGGGAAAGAATATTATGTGAAGGTAACATTTTCTCTGTTTCTTTCACAGCTTCCCGTGAAAGAGGTATGTGAAAAGCCATGGTATCTCCGTCAAAATCGGCTCCAAACCCTCCTGTTACAAGAGGATTTATATAAATAACATATTCCGAATTTTCCGGTAATGGAATATTCTTAAAAGCCTGTATGGAAAGACGATGAAGCGACGGCTGTCTGTTAAGTAACAAAGGACGGTTCTCAATCTTTTTTCTCATAGTTTCATAATCAGTTTCGTCCAGACCATACGGTTCTTCAAGTTCCATTATAGATTTCAATACATCCTTCGAAGCTATTCTTACCTGGTCTATCTCCAGAGAAGGATCTACAACTATTACACCGCGTCCGCTGTAATTAACCCTTTTACCAAGCATATATTTTCTTATAAATCCATCTTTGCCTTCCAGAAGCTTCATAAAAGAACTGGCCGGAATACCATCTATTTTAAGAGGATAAATTTGAATTTCCTCTTTCTCATTTATTTTTACTTTTATCTTCTTATTTATAAAAAGTCTGTGAAGAACCCTGTAAAATTTATCTTTATTATATATTCCGTTCATTAAATGAAGAATCCACTCGTAATGAGTATTCAGATCATGGCTTATACATATACCATTCTGAGATATAACAGGTCTGTAAGCGAAAGGTATTACAGGGAGAAGCTTTATCTTTATATTTTCTTTAAAACTAAAAAGAGGATGTTTTACCGCTTCAGGTAATGATATACAGGCCATTCTATGACGAAGAAGTTTTTTATTGTCCAGTTTCAGACGATTTAAAGCCCTGGGAAAGAAAACAGTCATTTCTCTCAAATAATCGCCCAGGTGATTACCGAAGGTTTTTATAAATGCATTTTCTCTCATATAAACATCGAAGTCATTTATGCTTTCTTCATAGAAATATCTTCTTAAGATTTTCAGAAGAGCTTCCCACTTTTCATGGTTATTTATAAGCTTCACTACACCATCTGCTATATTATTTTCCTGTATATCCAGTTTTTTCAAACATTCTCCGAAGATTTCGTTTTTCAGGGGTCTGTTACTGATATTTACACGTGCTTCTCCTGTTATTATTTCAATTTCTTTATTACTGAAATTCTTTTTTAAAAGCTTTTTAATCAATTCTTCCCTTGTAAATGCTCTGTTTTTAAGAGTCTTTAAAAATTCTCTTTTATCTTTCGAAATTTTCCTTTTTACTTTGTTTAATATACTATCAGTCACTACAAGCCATATATCCAGATTTATCTTTTTATTTTTCCTCCATTCACCGAAGAATTCCTTACTATAAATAGTACCGTCCATATCTGCCAGAGTTTCTGTCCTTTCCTCTCTCAGAGTAGATAACGTTATCTGTCTGCCGCAACACCATTCCTTTACAATATCTTCACCGGCAATATCCAGTTTTATAGTGTCTATTTCATCAGGGGAAATCTCATCATAAAGAAGCTCTTCCGTTATATTTTTACCATCTTTAGCAAAGAAATTAAGATCAAGACACATTCCTCTAAGATAATAAATAAAAGTTTTCAAAGACTCAGGGACTCCTCTTATATCTTTTGTTCTGGATGCTATATCATCAGATTTAAGGGTAAAAAATTCTCTTAAATTTTCAAAAGCCATGTAAGATTGAAGTGCCCAGCCCTCCATTTCACCTGCTTTCTGTCCGCCATGGAATTTCCTTCCTTTTACCGGCTGTTCCGTAATATAAGAATATGGCCCGTCCTTCCTGAAATTAAACTTATCCCTGGCAAGCTGGTTTAATTTCATGATATACTGATAGCCAGCCAGAACAGAATTCTTTATTTCTCCAAGTTCAGGATCATAGAGAGTTATTTTACCGTTTTCATCAATACCTTTAAACGTTTTTCTCAATTCTTCAAGTTTATGTTTTATCTGTGAAAACAATCTGTAACTTTCAGGTATTTCAGAAGAAAGAGGTAGCTCCTCAGATCTTTCTGTAATTGTATTACCGAAAACAGGAACCATGTATCTGGTTTTATTTTCTCTGGCAATTAATCCCAGATGAGTTTCAAAAATCTGTCCGAGATTCATCCTGGAAATTACTCCCAGAGGATTTAATATTACCTGTATGTGACGTTTATTTCCGTCTTTATCAAAAAAATAAGGCATTTTCTCCTTTGGAAGAATAAGAGAAACAACTCCTTTTCCACCGTGGCGGTTAGCAAGTTTATCTCCGACTTCAACAGGTTTTTCCAGTCCATCGGAATGAAGTGAAGTCAGAAGTTCTTCTTTTACAAGTTCATCTGAAATTACTATGGCATCTTCATAATTGTACCCTTTCCAGGGAAGATAGGCTACAAGCAGATTTACACCGCCGGCAAGCTCTCCGTCCAGAGTTGACGGAGGAGCAGCTATAATATCGCCTTCACTGGCTTCTTTCTCTTTTTTTAATTCAATACTTCCTTTAAGAACATTAAGATGGCTTGCCTGTGGCCCTGAATATTTGCCTCTGTCACCTTTCCTGTATAATTGGCCTGACTCTTCTGCTATAATCTTTTCATATCCTGTATAAATAAGAGGTAATTCCCTCTTTTTCAGAGGAAGAAACTGTTGCATAAGTGCGCAGGAAATCATCATTCTTGAAGGATCATTGTTAGAAAGAAATGGAATCAATCTGGCTGTAAGCCCACAGGCATGTTCAGGACAGGAATCAATATATTCCACTTTATTTATTTCCACTTCCAGAAGCTCTTTGCCGTCTTTTCTTACCTGCACTATTTCCTGATCTTTCGAAATTATCCGGTCACCGTAAGCTATAAAATACTTTTTTTCTTGGTCAGGTGTCATCCATACCGGTTCTTCATTTATGTAAAATCTTTTATTTCTATATTTAACTTTATAATAAGGTGCTTCCAGAATACCAAGTCCATTTATTCTGGTATTTTCCGTAAGACTGAGCACAACACCAACATTCTCTCCCTGAGGAGTATCAACAGGACAGATTCTTCCATAATATGAACTATGAAGATCTCTTACTTTATAGTCTTCTGCCGTCTGTTTGCTGATTCCTCCCGGCCCGAATTTTGTAATTCTTCTTGTAAAGGTTACATCGGAAAGTATATTTGTAGATGGAATAATCTGCGAAAGAGATGAGCTTTTAAAAAGGGTCTTAACTGCTTCAACTGTCCGGCCGGGAAGAACTCTTCTTATATAATCAAAGAGAACACCTGCTTGATCATTCTTATGTTCTTTTATAATACTCTTTTTAAGAGCGGTCAGTATACTATCTATTGTTCTTTCCAGGTGGTCTCCTATTTGCATTACCACCCTGTTGGAAAGACAATCTAAATCATCCCGGTAATTATTCTCCTTGATTATCTGAAGCATATTTTTTATATCAGTTTTTGTCAGAAATGTATCTTTCTTTTTTATATCGAGTTTTCTGCTTAACTGCCATATACCTGTTCTACCCATATCAATATGATTTAAAAAATCTTTTTTGAATATGGCAGGCCACTTTTTTTCATCATCAATCCCGGTCAATTCGGAAATTTGCCTGTTTACAGGCTTACTTATTTCTATTTCCGTCATACCGGTTTCTTTAAAATCTTTTGCTGTAAAGCCTATTAATTTCAAAAATACAGGAACAGGTATTTTATAATGTTTCTTTAATCTTACTGTTCCATAAGGATAATTTCTGGAAGGAGAAAGGTCGAAATCAATCCAATAGCCCATGGCCGGTCTTATAGAAACAGAGTTATCTCCAAAAAATATACCGGCGCTCGAGACAAGCTGAAGTAAAAATACTCTTTCAATATCATCTATTATAAAAGTGCCTCTTCCGGTAATCGCCGGAACTAAAAACTGAAAAAACTTTTCTATAGATTGAGATGTTGACGAATGAAGTAATTCTGCTCTATATTTCAAACGGAGACTATCATTAATTTCTGTTATTTCAGGTTTATATACATATACCCTGTAAGCTGGAAATATATCTATGAGAAAATTTTCCATAAGAACCTGAAAAGGAATATGGGAAAAATTATCATTATACTTCTCGTCTTCCCAGAAAGGCCTGTAGGAGTCTTTCTGGGTTTTATAAGGTTTTTTATCCATTCTTCATACCTCACTCTATGTCCGGTAAATGTTCTTTTTTAATTACAATGTGAATTATATCTCCGTCTACTCTGTCTTTTTGCTTCATAGCACTGCAGATTGAATCTGCAAGGATTCTTATCAGACTTCTAAAATTTCCTTTAAATGAATATTTTCCGCCGGTAAGCTCTTTTCTTGCTTCTTCTTGCAGTTTAAATTCGAATTTTATATTTTTATTATTATATCTATGAGACTTTTCTTCAGTATTGTAATTTAATATCTCCAGGAATTTTTCTTTATACTCACATTCATCAGACAGATCTCTTAAAAAAGAATCTATAATATAATCCCACTCTTCTTTAATATCTTTCAGATCAGGTAATTCTATAACATGTCCTGCCAGTCTTGCAGTAAGATCAGGTCGAAAACCTTCAAATCTTATCTCCTGATTTTCATAAAAAGGTTTTTGATTTGTAGCAGATATTATTCTTACATTTGATTTAACAGGATCTGTTGAAGCATGGCCGAATTTATAAAAGCTTAAATTTGTAAAACCTTTAAAGAAATCGATTCCGAGAGTATTCAAAAGAATCTGCTGGCCGGAAGGAGTCAAAGATGTAACTTCATCAAGGAAAGCAGTGCCCCCATGACACCTTTCTAAAAGTCCAGATTTTTCTCCTGTTGCACCGGTAAAAGCATCCTTTGTATGACCAAATACGGCACATTGAAAATTTTCATCACTTATACCTGCAAGAGTTGTGGAATCAAAATCCCCTGTTCTTTCTTTTCTTTTCCAACTGCCTGCACTCATGTCGGAAGTGCCACTATTACCGGTTCCTGTTTTTTTCTTTTCTTCTTTATCTTTACCCCTTTTTGAAAGATTATGAATAGCCCTTGCCATAGTAGATTTTCCGGTTCCCGGATTGCCAATTAAGAGTATCGGTCTTTCAAAAGGATCGTATATAGCTTCTTTTATCTTATCGATTAATTTAAATGCTTTCGAACTGATTCCTGTATATATGTGACTTCTTCTCAATTCTACAAGTATATTATTTACACTTTCTTCAATTTTATATAATCCGCTTTCCAGTAATTCTTTATTACCATGATATTCTTCTTCTTTAGTCATATTCCACATTATATCAAGCAGTGGATATGATATATAAAAATTCTCATTAGAAGCAGTTATCTCCAGCTTATAAGCTCTTAATTCTTCCTCTTTAACTTTTATCGTTCCCCTGATTAATCTGGCAGTAGATAATTCTTCAATGGAAAACCATTTCAAATATTCGTAATTCTTACCTTTACAACGGCACATTTCTTTATTTTTCTTATTAATTATATGTTCTATTTCTTCCCATTTTTTTAAAAAAACTATATGATGGGGATAACATATATAGTACTGTTCAGCTTTGTTTTCAAGAGAATATTGAATAAATCTAAATTTATCTGTAAGAGGTTTGACTCCATAATCATCTCCATATTCCAGAGATAGTTGTTTCCTTATTTTTGTCCTTATTGTTTCTTCAACCGTTTTTTCTCCTTCTCTCTGTTTGCCTCCCAGAAAATGATATGTTTCCCATTCATCATGCCATTTAAACAAAAACCTGTTTTTTTTATCTCTTATAAATACAGGTACCCATCTTTCTTCTTTCATAGTAACAGGCCTTTCGGGACATATAAATGAATATTACAGAGTAATCATTAAATCTCTATTTTTCACATATATTCTATAAAAGGTTCAAAAATCCCTTTTATCAAGCGAAATAATGAAATGTGTGGCGATAAAAATCAGACGTAGCTAAAAGAAAAAATAAGGTGCAGAAAAAATAATAAGGATGGAATAAAACATGAGATATTTAACCTGGTATATCATTGTTCAGAAGAAGAAAATTCTTACTTATCTCCCGTGCCTTTAATCTTTTCTTCTATTTTCTTTCCGTAATAATCGACTACAATACCGCTTATATCGAACAAACTGGCAGCAAGAAGACATGGAAGGCCGAATACTGCTCCTGCTCCTGTAGCACAGAGAGCACCACCTGCAAGAGAGGTTACACCGGAAGCAATATCAAGAACACCCATAGCAAGGGTTCTATTTGAACCGGTAGCCTCTTTTATCTTTTTCCCTTCTTTTATTTCTTTTGCTCCCGCTACTATACCGAGTAATCCGCCCATTACTCCGAAGGCAGACGCTCCGAGCCGCAGGGCTGCCATATTTGTTGCATTTGAGGCAAGCATGGACAGGGTACCGGATTCTTCCAGGAAAGAACTCATACAGCCTGCGGCATTACCGGCAGACGTGGCTGCCACCACTGGTTCACCTTTATGAAGGAATTTTATGGCATGGTATGTTTCAATACCGGCGACTCCAAAATTAAGGCCTGGAACAAATCTTGCTATTTTGGAATTTGAAGCTATTCCTGCAAGAGTCTTCAGGTTTTTCCCCATAGTGATGACTGATGATGCGCCAAAGCCTGCATTGGATAGATGCTGGGTATGTTCTTTTTCTTCTCCTATTTCAGATGGAATATAGGTGTCTTTCGGCTCAACATCCTGCTTTTTATCTTCACATTTTTTATTCGCAGTAAAACTTTTATGAGCCAAAATGGTATTTATCTTCATGAATTTCTCCATTCATCTGAAAAACATTTTTATGGTAAAAATATCCGGTTTCCTTCTGAATTTTATCATAAAAATATAGAAAAATTCAAGAAATTTTTGTTAAAATTTTGTTAATTTTTTCAGCTTCCCTTTGCTTCAGGTATTTTTTCATATATAATATTTTATATCGTGTACAATTACTGTGGTAAGCATAAATAATACACATATGCTCTCTTGACGCGTAACCCGTAACACGTAACGGGAGAGAAAACCTTTATTAAATGCTTATACTTATGTCAGTATATAGAGGTGAATAATATGCTTTTTCGGACAGTCCCTATCATTCTTCTTATAATTTTCCTTCTAATTCCTATGAATTTTCCAGGCAAAGCAAAAGAGAAAAATCCGTTCGGCATTACACTTAAAGCTCAAAGTCTCTCTGAAGAAAATTTTAAAAAAGTAATTGAAGATTTACATACAGGATGGTACAGACCTGCCCCTGTATTTCTGAACAGATGGAATGGTATTGACCCGGACCCTGAAATTGAGGTAGTTAAAGAAATGGGTCTTTCCATAGTACTGACTGTAAGAAATAACGGAGGAATTTATGAGAGTACGACATCACCTTCTAACAGGGAGGATTTCAAGAGGATTCTTGCAGAAGTGCTGCATATAATCAAACCTTCTATCCTTGTGGTAGAAAATGAAGAAAACAACCGTATTTTCTATAAAGGCACAGTGGGAGAATATGGAGGTGAACTGAAAGCTTCCGTAGAAGTGGCTCACGGTAAAAATATTCCCTGTACAAACGGAGGACTGACATGTAAAACTGTAATGCTTCTCGTATATCAACATTATATTGACGAAGGGAAAACAGATAAAGCCAGAGCCTTTGCAAGAAGAAGTTTTAATGAAAGGCTCCTTTGGCAGGCAGAGAATAAACATGACGAGTTAATGCCAGAGATAGAGAAAGGAAGAGAATTTTTAAAGATTTATAAAGAAGCAAATATTGATTATGTAAATTTTCACTGGTATGTAAGTGATCCCGTGGCTCTGGAAGAAGCTGTTACATATATGAAAAAAGAAACAGGTCTGCCTGTAATAATAAATGAAATAGGTTTACTGAAAGAAGATGAAAAACCTGAAAAAATAAAAGGGCTTATGAAAAAAATAATGGATATGAAGCTTCCTATTGCTGTATGGTACAGTGTTGATGGCACTAACAGCAATTCTCTCGTCGGTAATGACGGTAAACTCAGGGAAACGGGGAAAACGTTTAAAAATTTTATCATAAAAACCTTCGGGGAATAAAAGAAAGGGGTAATAATCTTGAAACTGAAACGATTTCTCTTTATTCTTATTGTTATCATATCAATAAATTTTCCTGTAAAAAGCTGTACTCTATGGGGTTCTGCCGGCAGTACAGGTAAAGACGGCATAACACTTGTAACTAAAAACAGAGACTGGAAACCTGATAACAGAAATGAATTATGGCTTATTAAACCGGAAAAAGGCTTCAAATTTATTGCCCTTTATGCAATTGGAGGAGAAAGTGAAGGCATAAAAGGAGGTATAAACGAAAAAGGGCTTGTAGTGCTTACTGCTTCGGCAAGCACTATACCGAAGGAAGAAAAATATGGAGAAAAAATCTCCATAGCAGAACTGCTCAAAACATGTGACACTGTAGATGCAGTCCTGGACAAAAAAGATAAATTTGGCACACCTTTCTTTTATATAATAGGAGATAAAACAACGATTGCAATTGTAGAAATAGGCCAGGAAGGAACCACTTCTGTAAGAAAAACAGAAAACGGTATTTTATATCACACAAATCATTATCTTGATGAAAATCTTATAAAGTTTAACAAAAAAGAAAATGAAAGCAGTTATGTAAGATATAATCGCATTAAAGAACTGCTGGAAAATCATAAAGACCTGTTTACAATGGAAGATTTTATAGAATTCAGCAGTGATATCCATGACGGCCCTGATAACAGTATATGGAGAACAGGAAGTACGCCGGAAAAGACCCGTACTCTGGGAACTTTAATTGTAGCAATACCGAAAGATGCCCCTCCTGTATTATATATAAAATTTGCAAATCCAGGTGAAAATGAATATATAGAAAAACTGGTTTTAGATGAAGATTTCTGGGGAAAATAATAAGTGAGTAGTGAGTAAAGTTATACTCCTACTCACTCTTCACTACTCACTTATCTCTTATTGCTTTAAGCTTTTCTTGCAGTTCTTTCGGATAAATATTCTGAGTATAGACATAGGCTCCCTGCTGTCCCATAGAGAAATGGCATTTCCCTTCAAATTCCATGACAACTTTCTCATTTGTCCAGATCCATATCTTCCATATGTCGGTAATAGTATCTGCTCTGCGTTTTTCTCCGTCATCCGTATCATCAGGCTCTCCGTATTGAGAGACAAATTTTTCTTCCATAGTTTCAAAAGGATAGTCGCCGAAACCTACTATCTGAGGGCTATTCCATTGACCTGTAGTTGTTTTATACCTGATACAGATCCATACGAGACGTCCTTTGGAAAATTCAAAATCTACTTCTTTTATATATGGGTCATCGAGTTGTAAAACATAGAGATTTGATTTGAATGGGCCAGGGAGATTTATTTTAAGGAGATTATTATTATATACGGCATTTACCTGTTCAAAAGTGTCTAACAGCTTTACCTTATCATATCCGTCAGGTAAATTTTTTTCTGCGGCAAAACATGGAATAGAAAAAATAAAAAGCAAAAAAATCAAGAAAATATTTTTTTTCAAAACCAATACATCCTTTCACCAATATTCACTGTAATAGTGGCATGTAATGTGTGGTAAACCTTTAAATTAATTACCCTCACTGGTAACTGGTAACTGCTCACTGATAACTGATAACTGGTCACTGCTCACTGGTCACTGCTCACTGGTCACTGCTCACTGGTCACTGGTCACTGCTCACTGGTCCAGGTTCTATCAACAGGATAGGCGGAACATCTTATGGCTCCTTCAAGAATAGTTATGGCAGCCATATCAAGGGGAATCACTTCATAGCCGAATTTTTCGTAAGTATTTACCGCTATTTTATCAAGTGGTTCCATACCATAAAGAGGTAGATAAACCTTTTTTACCTGCTTTCCACTGTCATCTATATAATTTTCCTGTATACAGTTATTATAGGTCAGGTAAGGAAGGCTCCATGTAGTGCGGAGGCCTGACAGATATGGCATACGATGTACATTATATCCCTTATCTTTTAATTCTTTTGCAAGGTTATCGAAATTCCCTTTGTATTCTTTATCATTATTTGCATCTATAAGACGGCCTATCAGATTATCACTGTTCTTAAGTCCTGCTTTTTCCGCTACTTCTTTATTAAGTTTTTCTACTTCATCAGGGGAAAGATTTTTAAGTATATCAATGGCCATCTGAGGATCTCCAACGATAAAGGTATCTTCTCCTATGGGAGTTGTACACATATCTATATGAAATACAGGCTGTGTCTCCACCACATCAGGAGTTGAAGGATCATCATTACCTACTACATAGATCTTTCTATTGAATTCACTTTCAAAAATCATAGGAGCAATATCATGCCACATCTCTTCCAGGGTCGCCTGTTTATCAGTTTCTGTTTTATCTCCTTCTACTACTTCTTTCCCTGATTTTGACTCATAAAACCTTATTATATTCTCTTTATTTCCCTGATTGAGAGCAAGTTCTTTCAGGAGATCTGTTGTTTGAACAGCAGAATCTATGCCGACAAAGGCATGAGTTTTGTTACTAAGCACATTACCTCCATCTATTCTGAGTATCGGATTATGGACAGATGAAATATCATCATGTGCTTTATCTATAAATTCCGGAACTATTTTATCATCCTTTCCAGGGTAGTAGGTTCTATCCTGAATAATCAATTTCGACTTGCCGTCTTTTCCCTGTACCGGTATCATAGAATCTCTTATCCATATGGAAAAACCTGTAGGAGCACTGGCATTCTCTATTTTTATCCTTTCAGGATTCTGGGGGTTACAATCCCTTACAAGCTCTTTACAGATCTCTTCACTTTCTTTATTGGGAACAATAATAGTAAATTTCGTATCGGGAGACATACTGGCAAAAAGCGTTTTATACACGCCCATCACAGCTTCTCTTGTCTTTGGCCAGAGGTCTTTATCAAATTCTTTATTGCCGAACTGAAAAGCCATATGTTTTATTCTGCCGTAAGAGTCAGGATAAAGACTGCCTCCCAGACTTCCGTCAAGGTTATATTGTCCGGGTATGGCTTTAAAATATCCACCTTCTGCCAGTTCTTCTCTTGATTTCGGAAGAGTTTCTTCTGTTTTTATTTCACCATCGGTAATGGTAAGGGCAGGAGGTTTTTTTAGAAATTCCGGTGTGGTATAGGTAGAGCCCAGGATTACCTGTTCTTTCGGTTCACTCTGTTCTTTTTTTCCTGATGTTTTGTCGAGAAAAACCTGATTATGTACATTATTTGCCTGTATTTTCATTATCATCTCCCCTGTTTCTTTAAATATTCTTAGGATTATATGTTAGTAAAAAAAATAGTAAAAGTCAATCAATAAGACCAATATAATGTTATAATAAAAATAGTAATGTAAATATTCAATAAAATGAACGGAACACTTAAGGAAGAACCATCTTTAAGATTGCCTGAAGAATCTAAAAACTTTATATCCTGAAGAATTTCTACAGTCTGGTAACTGGAAGGATCATAAATAAGACTGACCTGCTGCCCTGCAGTATAGGTATCAAAGTAGTAAGGTTTTACAGACACAGTTTTTAAGTATCTCCCATCTTCTGCAGTAAGCTCAAAATAACATAGAGATTTAGAAAAATCTTTATTTACTAATGTTCCACGACCTATTTTACCATCCTTTATCAGTATAAATGTATTAATTCTTTTCTTTATATTACGAAATATTAACACTGCTGCCACTATATATAATACATAGTATACTCTGCAGGCACTTTCGTTTACATTATATGTAGTAAATGTATAGGTTTCATATCCACATTTAGCCGCCTTGAGACGTGATAAAGAAGGATCTTTTTTTACATATTCCACCGGGACATCCTGGTTGATTTGATAAGAATTAAAAAATGGACTATATGATTTTCCCTGATAAAGTTTATTATCAGTATCATAGTACGTATAGGTGTATTCATGGGCATAATGAACCATGGTATTTGCAGAATAGACACATTGCTTATATCCTGTAATAACTGCCTGAGCAGACACAAGGTCCCCTTTAAAACATCTGGCTTCCTTTAAACATTTATAATCGGAAAAAAAACTCATAATAAGAGCGATATTCAATAAAAATATTGCCAGGCTCACATAACTATCTGCAAGAATTTTTAGATAAAGGAAATTAGTTACATGTCTGGGAGTAACAGATGGTATATTATAAAACAAATCAACAGGTCGATGAGTGAATTTATTTAAAGAAGGAACTGATTGAGAGGAAGAGTAATCAGGAATAGATTGAGAAGGTCTTATTGGCCTCGTAACGGAAGATTTTTTATAAGATATGCTTTCCAGATCATAAGGCGACATAAAAGGTTCATAATTCTCCTCGTAAAACCGGATCAGTTCATCTTTGAATTCATCTATATCTTTATACCTTCTGCCACAGTCTGGATGCATTGCCTTTTTTAATATACATTCCAATTTTTCTGGTATTGAAGGATTTAACGATCTTACAGGAGGAAATTTAAAAGGATTTATAGTAGGATCATATTTTGTAATAGTCTGATATAATAAAACTCCGAGAGCATATATATCTGCACCGGGAGTTGTTTGACTGTCTTTTTTAAACTGTTCAGGCGCAGCATAGCCGGGTGTACCAAGCCTGAATGTATCAGCATGTTTCAATGGATCATACCTTCTGGCAATACCGAAATCTACAAGTCTTGCATTACCATCATGTGTAATAATAACATTGGCCGGTTTCATATCTCTGTATATTACAGGTTCAGGAGAAAGGGTATGAAGATAAAATAATATTTCACATAAATGTATGGCCCATGTGACAGATCTTTTTATATCAATAGGTACAGGAAAAGAATTAATAAGTTCCTCCAGAGAATTACCTTCTATATATTCCATGACCAGATAAATCTTGTTCCCGTACATAAAAGTTTCATAATAAACAGGTAATCCGGGATGTCTTGTATCACTCAGAATGTCTGCTTCCTTTTCGAAACTCTTAATAGCTACTTCTTCCTGGTCTGACGAGGAAAATTCACTTACTTCCTTTATAGCATAATACCTGGAATTCTTACTTCCAAGGTAAACCTGTGCCATACCACCTTTCCCTAAAGGACGGACAATTGTGTATGATTTAATAATCATACCTCTCTCCAGTTCAGCCATCATATTTAACCTCATAGTCTTAAGTAATAATCTAAAAAAGTAAACTGTCTCTGAATTTCTTAAGTTCCTGTAATAAAATATTAAAAGAAACCTTTAAATCTGAGAGTTCTTCATATCTGGAAAAAGCGGGAACATATATTTCTTCTGTTTCCCTGATATAACGGTTCAGAAATTTTATATCCTTTATAGAAAAGGATCTCAAAAGATTATGATACCTGTCAAAACATTTTATTAATTTTGCTTCTCCTGATAAATTTGCCACACGATCCAGATAAGATTTTCTATCTTCGTGAGGATCTTTGGTAACTTCTTTAACAATATCTAACGTATGAGAATTAATACCTTCCTGTTCCAGTTCCGTAATGGTAAAAGGCGTATCTTCAATAACATCATGTAACAGACTTGCCTTTATGGCAAAGGAAGACAATTTTTTATTAAATGCCATAAGAGCAACCTGAACAGGATGGTTAAAATAAGGAATATTATCCAATCCTTCTTCGTCATGAGATCTTTTCTGGTTCTGCCCCTTATGAGCTGCTTTACTGATTTCCATTGCTTTTACAAGAGGTACCCTGTCTTTTTCCGTAAACTCTTCTATATGTTTTAATAATATAGCTTCATTTTTTTCATAGCATAAATCTTCATCGATAAGATTAATAACCCATTTATTAATACCACGTCTTTCCAGATCCCTGAGAAATTTCTGTATCTTTCCATTACTTCCTTTAACGACACGTCGCACATCTTTCTCCATAACTATATATGACTCCTGATTTAAAACAATCTATTATTATAGTTACTTTCGTAACAATGTATAATCTCGTAATGTGTAAAGTGTGATATGTGAAAATAGAATCAGTTCATTATGAATTACAAGTATTTACTGAGATAAGCATTAATATTAGCTCAAATCTCTTTCCCTTCACCTTTCACTCTTCACACTTCACTAATTTATATTTTAACACTTAAATCACTTTCTTGGAATATGAATTTTATATAAATTTTGATTCTGCCGTAAATTTTATATAAATCTCTCGTCAATCAGTCCTCCTGAAAAATTCCTGAATCCTTATTGATTTAGAGAAGAATTTATGGGATAATATATATGAAAAAAATTTTACTTTGGAGGTAGAAATTATGAAAAATTTCATATGTGTCATATTATTATCTCTTTTGTTTATATCATGTTGTTCTTCAGTTTATGGTGCCTCACAGCCTACTGTATATGTAAATAATAAACCTTTTACCGGTGAAATTTATGTTTATGGTGACATAGTATATGTAGAAGGCGCTGTACTTCTAAGTTTCATGAATGTGCCTCATTCAAGTAATGCAACAACACTCTCCATAAAGGATACTGCTCTTCAGGAAAAACTTTCCAAAATAGCAGTATGGATTGATTACAAAGATGGCAGAGGTAATGTTATCTCATTTCCATTAAAATCAGTAGCTGAAACAATGGGAGGACGTTATAAATATTATGCAGATACAAATACAGTAGATATGATTTCCTTCAGCAGAACCAACCAGGCAAATACAACAAAAACAACAGGTAATCAAACAAATACCGGTCAGACAGGTTCAGCTCAGAAGAGCACAGGCGGCGGCGTATCTGCACCCAATCCTGTGGTTCACAGCGGTGGTGATAATGTCAATCCATTTAATACCAGTAAGATTCTCCATGATGCTCAGAATACAGTGAATTTATACCAGGATCAGAATACTCAGAAATAGTTTATATGATAATCGTGAAGGGTGAGTAATATCCTATTCTTTTCACTTTTCACTTTTCACTTTTCACTATAATTAAATTCCAATCAGAATATTTTTATAGAAAATCAAAATATTTTTTCATAAATATCTTTTCTTTTCTCACAATCTGTGATATATTTTCAACGTACGTACTCCTTAAAAAAATAATACTGGAGAAAATTTATATTATGGAAGAGATATATTCCTGCCTGGATCGCTTACAGAGAGCACTGGAATCTAAAGTTAAGATTCCCCTGACAGATCTTATAATTGTAAATCAGCAAGAACTTCTGGATTTACTTGAAGAAGTAAAGGATAATGTTCCTGAAGAATTGGAATCAAGTATAAAAATAAAAGAAGAAGCCAATAATATAGTAGAACAGGCAAAAAAACAGGCAGAAGAAATTACGAAGAAATTTAATCAGATGAAAATGGAAAGGATCAAGTCCAGCATAGAAGTGCAGGAAAGTTCTCAAAAGGCTATACAGAGGCTGAATCAGGCAAGGAAAAATGAAAACATTGAAATCAAAGAAGTCCAGGACTATGGACAGAAGATATTTGATAATATAGAAGAAAAATTAAAAGAAAATATAATTAATGTAACTAAAGCAAGAGAACTTTTAAAAGAGAAAAAACTATCAGTTAATATACATAATGATGAAGATGAGGGAAAAGAGATTCTATAAATAATCAACGGATACGATCACTTCCGATAGTGATTTCCGTTATAACTACCGTACCTTTAAGTCCTTTAACCGTAAGGTTATATTCAGGGAAAAAAAATTTACTTGCATATCCGAGCGATTGTTTTACACTGTTACCATAAAGTTTTTTCGCAACAGATAAATTATCTCCAATAGCCAGTCCTTTACTGGTTTTACTTTTGCAGGGGGAAAAAATACTTACGGAAGAAACCCTGCTGTCTTTTAATATGACAAGAATACCACTGTACCGATAATCCATGAATTCATAAACAATACCTGTTCCCGGAGAAACAATCAATGTTTCCCCCTGAGGTTCTCCCAGACAATTTATCACATCGGTTTTCAACAGTCCCAGTCTGACACCTGCAAGTTCTTTTTCCGGCTTTATAGTCTCTCCACAGACAGCAGACATAAGAAACAATATTACGAGCAAAGCTCTTCTTATCATAAAGTACCTTCATAAAATATAAGGGATGCATCTGCATCCCTTATAAGTTTAAGAAAACCTGAGATTTTATCTAAAATTGAAAACTACTGTTATCAAATTTAAATACATTTATATTCAAAGACAGACGTGGCTGATCTTCATCGTCTGTTTCTGTCAGTTTCTGCTCATCCATAAGTTCTTTAAGCTGTGTAAGGTCCTTTTTGCTCATAATTCCATCATTTTGAATGCCTTTTTCGGAACCGAATACACCCCTCATCCTGTCAGACATACCTTCAGAGAAAGAAGGATCCTGTGCTGACAGCTTTTCAAGTTTCTCAGCTATTGTATTTTGATATTCTTCAAGTCTGCTATAAGACTGTTTAAGTTCAGGAGAAATAGCAGAACCATTCGGGAATTCATGTTCTTCATAGAGTTTGGAAAAACTCTGGCTCTGATCTTTTATTACATTCTGAATATTACTGTTAGGCGGGAAGCCTGCAGCCTGAACTTTCATAAGTTCCTGTGTATCTTCTACCAGATGTTTTGCTTCTGACTGCTGGAATTCTTTTACCAGTTCAACACGTTTCGCATTGGCTTCAGGAGTAAAACCGTCTTTCATAGAATCCATAAATTTATCAAAGAACTCCTCTTTCCTTGTCAGAGCAGCTTCTTTCAGTTCTGATTCTTTTGCTTCTGTCTTCTTCTTTAAACCTGCTTCTCTCTTTTTGACCCAGCTATTATGATTGTTAATAACTTCCTCTCTTTTCTTTTCGTAAGAGGAATCCTTTTTATCCAGTTTAGTGCCAAATTTTCCCAGGTCCTTTTCATGGGAATCCAGCATGGATTTTAATTTTTCATCATAGCCGACATCGCCGGGCTTGGCGGCATTTTTGAAAAATTCCAGGTCTTCATGCTGTTTTGTAAGAAGCTGTTCCCTTGCAGACTTCTGTTCACTTTGCTCTGCTGCCTTTTTCTCCTTTGTCTCAGCATATTTTGCTTCCAATTTGGCAAGTTTCTTCTCAAGTTCCTTATCATAATAGTCCTGTTTGGCATCTTTTATACTATCATATGCACTGAGTTTTGCTTCGGATAATTTCTGATCTTTTACTTCTTTATAAAAAGCTTCGAGTTTTGCTGCATCTTCCTGAAGTTCCGGATCATTCATAATCAAATTTGACAGGAAAGGATCATCCTTTGCTGCAGCTTCTCCCAGTTGCTGATTGGGCTGGCCGTAATCAAGCTTTGGTCCTCCCATATCTTTAAAGGAATTTACCATACCGTACCCCATACCAACTAAGCCAATCATATTACCAAGTGCGAAACCACCTATCATATTAAATCACTGATCTCTTAGGACAAGATCAGTTATCACCTCCTACTTTTAGTAAAACCTAAATCTAATATTAATTATCACAACATAAGGCAAAAAAGTCAAGAGAAAAAATACAATTAATTTTAAAAAAATATACCTGAAAAATAAAAAAATAAAACATAAATATATGCTTTATTTTTTAATAAATATAATTAATGAGAAACCGATGTCTCTAAAATTGTCTCTTTACATGATTTAAAGGTTAAATATTTTGTCATAAGCACTTCATTACCTTTACCTATATATTCCAGTTCATCCATAAGATTTCTTACCAGATGTATCCCTCTGCCGCGAAGGGAAAACATATTAATATCCTCTGTAGGATTTGGCACTCTGTCACTGTTAAACCCTTCTCCTTCATCTTTAAAACCTATTACCAGTTTATCTTTATAAAGAGAATAATTTATAAAAACCTTCCTGTCACTTTGAGATTTATTTCCATGTTCTATGGCATTCATTCCAAGCTCAAGGAAAGCAATTTTCAAATCACTTATTTCCTCATCTGTCAGGCTGGTTCGTAAAAACAGTTGTGTTATGAATTCATTGAGTTCTCTCAAATAAATATAGGTACTTTCAATAGTAAAATTTATCTTTTCCAGCAACCCATCTTCTTTTAATCTCTTATTCTCCTGAAGATGAAGTTTTATACGTTCACACAATTCGTCATTATCAAAAGGCTTAATTATATATTCATCTGCACCTGTTCTTATACCATGTAATATATTTGTATCTCCCTTTAAAGCGGTTAACATAATTACAGGTATGAGATTATATTTCCTCTGACTCTTAAGTCTTTTACAGACCTCAAAGCCATTTATTCCCGGCATCATAATATCAAGTAATATTAAATCAACAGGTTTCTTATATACTATTTCAATAGCTTCTTCCCCGTTGGAAGCAAGTAAAACATCATAATTTTCACATATGAGAAGATTCTCAACAAGACTTCTCACATAAGGATCATCGTCAACAACTAATATACTATAAGACATATTAACTGGTATAAGTAATAAACTTACAACCAGCATTCACCTCTAAACTTGTAAAATTTGAATGTATAAAATTGTAATCTAAAAGATATTCTCCGAATATCCACTCTTTTATATTCTAACATATTTTATAGCTATTTTCATAGCTTTTCCATAATTTATTATTCCGGTAGTCTGTAAGGCATCACAGATTATTCCACTGGATTATATTATCTGAATATTTCAATCTTTATTATAAAAATCCTGCAAAAAGTTTAAAATTTAGGATGGAGTTAAAAAAATTTCCCTTTTTTCGTTGAAATGGCTAAAACCAGAAGATAAACTCTATTTGCTCCGCCATCCAGTAGAGTTTTTGAACATTCTTTTGCAGTTGCACCTGTAGTAAATACATCATCAATAAGTAGAATATTTTTGCCTTTCAAAAAATTACGTTCTCTTACACAAAAAGCACCTTTCACGTTTTCTCCCCTCGTATCAAAAGGAACAGTAACCTGCTGTTTCGTATCTCTTTCCCTGTAGAGTATATCAGAAGAAAAGCTAAACTTCCTTCCATAAGATAGAGATCTTATTAATATTTCTGACTGATTAAACCCTCTGGAAGCTATTCTATTTTTATGAAGAGGAACAGGAAGAATCAGATCAAACGAAGAAGGAGAGAAAAAATAAAAAAACTTCTGGAACATCAACTTACCAAGCCTGTCCCCTATTACTATTTTTCCTTCATATTTAAGTCTGCAAATGGCTTCTTTAAGAAGATCTTCATAAAACCCGAGAGAACAGCCGAATTTTCTACTATTACATTCAGGACAAACATGAGGGACTTCAAAAAATTCTTTCATACACTCATAGCAGAAAGGCAAAGGAGATGTATCTATATTCTGAATACATGTCTCGCAGAGCCACTCCTTTTCCCATGATTTACAGAGGAGACAACGGGGAGGATATAATAAGTCTGTTAAACCGTCTATAATGTCTTTGAATATCATAATTATCAGTTACCAGTTATCAGTTATCAGTTATCAGTTATCAGTTACCAGTTATCAGTTATCAGTTATCAGTTATCAGTTATCAGTTATCAGTTATCAGTTA
>DAIOEN010000039.1:0-41907 GCA_036746235.1 Vulcanimicrobiota bacterium
TTTTCTGAGCTTCCGCAAGTTCTTCCACTTTAATCTCAGTTCTTTTCTGAGCTTCTGATAGTTCCTTGATTTCTGTTTGCGTTTCTTTCTGACGTTCAGACAGTTCTCTCAAGTTAGCTTCTGTATTCATTTGTGCTCTGGCAATTTCTTTCATAATGCTTCTTAATTCTGCAAAATCTGATTTATTTGCAGATTCTTTTATGATGCTTCTTAATTCTGCAAAATCTGATTTACCTGCAGATTCTTCTTTGTTTTTTTCTATTTCCATAAGAATCATATAGAAGATTTCCTTCAACAATACCGGCTCAAGGATATCTATTTTTTTTAGCAGTTCTGTGTTTGAAAGCATTTATCATCCCTCCTTCAGACCTTTTCAAGAGTTTCCTCTTCAAGTTTTTTCACTTTTTTCCATATTTAAAACCTCTTTTCAAAAATTCCTTCCATTTATATATCCTCATTAATTATAACACGTCAGGTTTTTTGCTACAATAAATTCTTAAAAAACTAAAAAAATGACAGGAATATGAAGGATTTCATTCTGTCTTATAGAATACAAAACGAATATCTTATAGAATAAAAATGGTAAGTGAAAATAAAAATAAAAAGAAGCAGGATTTTTGAAGACTTTTATAGAATAAAATAGGTCGAATTTTAAATCGGATTTTGAAAATATAAAATATTTAACCTGAAAGGACTAATAAGTTTTTTCCTTTAGAGAAAATTTTTATTGTAAATATTTATAAAATACTAAATTTTATAGAAGGAATTTTACTCTGAGGTTCGAATATTTATATTTACTCTTTATGTGGAGTTTTCGTACGGCAAATAAATTAGCCTGTAATATAAAAATTAAATTCATAAAGGAGGGTGTGTCATTCAGTGAAGAAGAGAAATAAGCGTTTATTTCTAATTCCTTTTACTCGTTCTCCAACGTGATAATTATTAAAAATTAAGGTCGATAAATTTTGGGAAAAAAGCTATGATTAAACTTTTTCCTGTAAGATTAAGAAAGGGTGATTTAATTAAATGAAAAAGTGGTTTATCACAATCTGTGCAGCTCTATTATTAGTGTCATTGCTAATTTCTTTTGCATCAGTAACGTTGGTAGGCTGCGGTGACGATGCAACTGTTATTACAACACCTGTAGCAACATCTACACCTACACCGTCGACAACACCAACACCAACAAACACACCAATACCATCTGGTGGATCTATTAATGTAACAGTACAATAACTAAGGAGGTAAATATGAAAAGAAGTTTAATAACTTTAACAATTGTTAGTATATTTTTAGCCCTTTACCTCATTGGTTGTGGCGGAGGGGATGGAGTCTCTACCATAACTCCAAGCGTCACCGGCAATGATGGTTTAGGATCTTTAGAAATAACAGTTCCATGGCCTGAAGAAGGATCTGATATTTCTGCTCAGTTAATTCAATCAACTGTAAAATCTATAAAGATTGAATGTCAGAATTCCAGTGGTGGAACAGAGAATACTTTCACAATAAACAAACCATCTGCTGGATATACTATACCTACCGTTCAGAAATTTGACGGTGTAAAAGCCACTGTGGTACAGGTAGTACTTTCCGGTATGGACAGTGCTGACGGCAATGGTAATATGCTTTCCAACAGAATAAAGAAAGTTACTATTACAGCCGGTCAGACTACTCCTATTAATGCTTATCTTGGTGTAACAATAAAAGATAAGAAATTTATCCCATCTACTATTCCAGTATCTCCTGGCGATACTCTTTACTGGGGAAATATGGATGCAACCGCTTATAAGATTAAATTTAGTGTTAACGGAAATCCAGTAGTATTAGATGTTGCCGCAAATGCTCAGGATACAGATGCGAATGCAGCAAAATATAAATTCCCGGATTCTATTGCCAGTGTCGCAACTGTACAGCTTTATACATCAGACGATGTTCCAGTAACAGGCGGAACAGGTTCCTTTGATGTACAGCTTGCTGGCGGACAGAAATATGCCCATACAGGTACATGGGGTTATCAGAGTGCCTATGATGCAAATTACGGTTCAGTATTTGTAGCATCAGATCAGGATTGCAATTTCTATGTAGCAGTATATGATCCTTATTCTTCATTATCTGAAGCTACAGATAATGTAGATTATGCACAGCGTTTCAGAAATCATATCGAAAAATATGACTCAGCAGGAAATCATCTTACTTCTCAGTATGATGGAGGCTTCCTCATTGATACAACAGGTGTCGTTCAGATTGCCGGTCTCGCAGTAGATCCAGCAGGTGAATACATTTATATTACAGATGCCAACTATGATGATGGCACAAATCCAGATCCAGTAGGAGCTTATGCTACTGCCAACGGTCTCGGCGGAAGAGTTATAAGATTTTTAGCAAAATCCAGCAGTTCCGGTAAAGACCTCGGTCATCCGAATTCTACCCTCGGTTACTCCAATGGTTTCAACTTCGGTGAAATCAATGGTCTTGCTACAAGTTCTGACGGCAAATGGCTTTATGTGCCTGAATTTTATCAGCACTGGGTAAGAACAGGTGCCGCTACTTACGAGCCGCGTTTTGTCTTACACAGATGTAATCTTGCCAATCAGGATACACCGAAATGGAATGATCCTACAACACTTCCTACAAATGATCAGTGGCCAGTTAACCTTGAAGGAACATCTTCTACAGCCAGTGTGGATTATCGTATAATACAGCCAGTAGGCGTGGCAGCCGGTTCCTCCGGAAATGTTTATGTTGCAGGTACTATTTTAAGTCTTGCCACATGTGCACGTGCTGCCGGTTATACCGAACCAAATCCGCCGGTAAATCCTGTGACAGATCAGAGAATTGTTGTTTATAGCGCAGAAGGCGTTCGCGCTTCCAGACTTTATCCGCCTGCTGCTATCGGTATCGGTAATTATCCGGATATAAACTTCATTACAGGTATTGCAGCATACAATGTTCCGAGCCAGGGTGGTTCTGTAGTAGAAGCTATATTTGCTGCAGATTATGACTGGACTGACGGTCATGAAAATGAATGTGTCTATAAATATGATGGCGCAAAATGGCTTACAACACCATTCAGAACCAGTTTCACAATTCCATGTCCAGTAGACGGAACTCCTAGTAGTTCAGCCTCATTGGTTGGTACAGTATCCCGTCGTTATCCTGCAGGACAAGCGCTTCCATATGTTTTTGCAAACTTTAATGCACCTTATAATGCAAATGGTGGTGTTGCACAGGCCATTACAGTGGCAGTGTGCCCCAACCAGACTCAGGAAGTATTTGTTGGAGACGCATACCATCGTGTATGGAAATTTAAACAGGACGGAAAAGAAATGGACAGATGGAGACTCCTTTATAAGGATTATGCAAATCCAGCAGGTACAGCTACAGATAAGAACGGAAACGTTTATATAGTAGATAATGTAAACTGCCGCGTCATTAAATCCAAAACTCTCGGCGTAAATAAGAGTCAGTACATAACCCAGTGGGGAACTCCTCCGTTCCTTGCAGTATGTAATGCTCAAGATCTTATGAACTGGTATAATGCCTATATAGATCACCACAGATTAGAGGGTACTCTTAATACACCACCAAGTGGAACTGTTGGTGATTATCCCACACAGCAGATTGCTTCTACTATAAATATTGCCGGTGATACAAGCCTTAGTCCCACCTTTGTCGAATATTACTATCCATGGGGTATTGCAGTAGATAACGACAAAGATATTATCTATGTTGTTGACTGGGCAAGAAATCCAAATCCCGGTCCTACAAGCTCAGAAGGATTCAATTACAGTGTTGGTCGTGTAAGCAAATTACAGCCCGGCTATAATGTGACCAGTCCTCTCAGCTCTAATATAGTTCATCCACTCGGTGTGGAATGGTATCAGGGTGTTCAGCGTTTCTTCTGGTATCCTACCGGCATTTCCTACGGAAAAGCCTATGTATGGGTAGCAGATACATACAGCAATGGTATTCAGCTTAATTCTGCAGTTCCTGCTTATGGTGATGGTGAAGTCCACAAATTCAAAGAAGACGGAACTCCTCTCATTACCCTTCTCGGAGCAGAGAACAAAGGGTTCTTCCATCCATGGGGTCTTGCTACAGATGCAACCAACAATATAGTTTATGTATCTGATACAGAAAATGACCGCGTTCTTGCTTATGATTTAGAAACCAGCAATTACATTAAACAGGTAAGCACTGCAGGTACAGTTGGCACCGGTGGTGCAGGTAAATTCCATACCTGCGTTGGATGTTATCTTGATACAGGTAACAATCTCTATGTTGTAGACGGTTTCAACAGACGTATGCAGAAGAATCTGGTCAGCGGTGGCGGATGGATCGAAGCATGGGATACAAATAATCTCTTCTATCCTCTGTACACATCAGTGGATATCAATGGTAAGGTTTACACTACTGATAATCACCGTGTGAAACTTTATGAAGCAACCAACTAAGAGATAATCTCTTAAATAATGGAGAGAGGGTATTTACCCTCTCTCTTATTTTTTATATGCTCCTGCAAACCTCTTTTTTGCTGTGCTCCTCCCCCGGTAAAGATTAAAAAACTTTAATGACCGTTATATTTACATCTAAATACCACTTCTGATATAATATAGCTTATTTGTGTAATAGATTTACAGTGATGCGCAAGATTCTTGCAATAAGGAAGGTGTGTGAAGATTATTGTATAATGTTATACAGAGTTGAGCCTGAATAATGAATATGTAACTCTCGTAACGCGTGCCCAGTGACGGGAGGAAACAATTTATTACACGCTCATGCTCAAGTCAGTAGAGGTAAGCATAAAAGGTTGATTATTTTAATAATAAGGAAGGTGTATGTGTTATGAATTTTTGCAAGTCTAAAGGAATTATTATATGTCTGTTACTTCTGATTCTTCTGTGTTCCTGCAAAGATAAAGCCAGGGAAAACCTGGAGTTAAGAAAAAAGGCAGATCCTTTTTATAACAAGGGAGATATTTTTTTTAATGAGAAGAAATACAGTGAAGCTCTTACTTCTTTCGATAAAGCCATTGAAATCTGCCCCGATTTTGATCTCGCATGGGAAGGCAGGGGACGTATACTGTATCAACAGGGCAAAATTGAAGAATCATTAAAATGCTATGACAGAGCTATAGAGCTTAATAAAGATTTTGTCAGAGCCTTAAATGGAAAAGGAGTATCATTAAATGCTTTAAGCAGATATAAAGAAGCTGTTGTAGTGTTTGATACTATATTAAAGATAAACCCTACTTTTGTACCTGCCATTGCCAATAAAGCCTGGGCGTTAAAAGAAATCGGAGATAATAAAGAAGCTCTTAAATGTGTTGAGCAAATAATAAAAATGGATCCTTCTTTTTATGAAGCTCTGTATATAAAAGGTCTTATACTTGTAGCTCTGGGAAAAGATGATGAAGCTATGAAGAACTTTAATGACGTAATAAAGAAGCGGACTGCATATGTTGAGGCACGTATTGCCCGCGGATGGCTTCTGGTTAATAAGAAAAAATATAAAGAAGCTATTGAGGATTTTGATGTTGTTTTAAAGACGGAACCGGATAATATAAGTGCATTAAATGATAAAGGCTTTGCCCTGGGACAACAGGGAAAATATAAAGAGGCTATTGCATGTTATGATAAAGTGTTAAAGATTAATCCTTCAGAACCATTTGCCTTACAGTATAAGAAAGCTACACAGGAAACTATAGAAAATCTTAAGAAAAACAAGAAAAAGTAATAAGATAATGCGGTAAGATAGCGTTTTTTTATGACAGTGAATCTACCTGTCATAAAAAAACGCTATCTTTGATTTAAATCTGTTTTGGTAGTGTAAAATAATTTATAAGATATTTACTGCTCTGTGTAAAATGAATATAATAAAGATATAATTGAATGAAAGGGATGAGATTATGGAAAGTGTTGCAAAAAACACAGATAAATATTTTACCTATGCCGATTATCTGACCTGGCCCGATGAGGAAAGATGGGAAATAATCGAAGGAGTTCCATTCGGCATGTCGGCTCCTTCCGATATTCATCAGAAGGTTCTTAGAGAACTTCTTACTGAATTTAATATTTACCTCAGAGGCAAAACCTGTCAGATATTCAGTTCTCCTTTTGATATTTCTTTACCACAGATACAATCTGACAGCGATGATAATATTTATACTGTAGTGCAGCCTGATCTGGTTGTCGTGTGTGATAACAATAAGCTCAGCCGTAAAGGATGTAAAGGCGCTCCTGATATGGTCATTGAAATTCTGTCACCTTCTACTGCTTCAAAAGACTGCATAAGGAAGAGAGAGCTCTATGAGAAACATAAAGTAAAGCAATACTGGATTATTGACCCTGAAGAAAAAGAAGTTTTTATATTCAAATTAACAGAAGATTTTACATACAGAAATCCTGAAAAATATAAAAAAGACGATAAAATAAAGGTGGAAGGATTTGAAGGACTGGAGATTGATTTAAATATGGTTTTCGGTTAATGATATTTTATGTGGATATGTTATAATAAAATTAATAGATCGTTTTAATAATAAAGAAGGTTAAACTGGAAAATAAATAATATGTGAAAGGTACATTGAGGAGGAATTATCTATGGAAAGTGTTGCAAGAAAATTAGATATAGAAAAAAAGTATAGTTATGCAGATTACCTCACCTGGTCTGATGATGAAAGGTGGGAGATTATTGATGGTGTTCCTTATAATATGAGTCCTGCTCCTGTACTGGATCATCAGAGAATATCGGGAGAATTGTTCAGACAGATAGCTAATTATTTAATTGATAAAACCTGTGAAGTATTTGCTACACCTGTAGATGTTCGGTTTCCTAAAGGTAAGAATAAGAATGATAAAGAGATATTTGATGTTGTTCAACCTGATATTATTGTTGTCTGCGATCAGCATAAGATAGAAGATTATAGAAGTTGCCTCGGTGCCCCCGATATAGTGATAGAAATTCTTTCTCCTTCTACTGCTTCTAAAGATTGTTTAAAGAAAAGAAGACTTTATGAAAAAAATAAAGTCAAACAGTATTGGATTGTAGATCCTGATGAAAAAGAAATTTATATTTATAAATTGAAAAATAATGATATTTATGAAACTCCTGAAGAATATACGAAAACGGATAAAATAAAAGTTGAAGGTTTTGAAGGTATGGAGATAGAGTTAAGTCTGGTTTTTAGAAAAATTAAAAAAATCTCAAAAAAGACTTAATCTGAAGGTATAAAGGTTGAAGTTTCAAGACTTGTTAATATTGTCAGTAATTTTATGGATGCCGTTGGCTACAAGTTTAAAGACCATGAAGACAGAATTAATAAACTGGAAAATAAATAATATATGTGAAGAAACAAAATGATGTTTCTGCCCATTACATGACTATGAAGAAAAAAAAAGATACATCTTATATTTTATTTATAATACCTTCCATAATTCTTTTACTCCTTGCTATTTTACTGCGTTTCTCCTGTGACAGAAGTTTCTATAACCTTGAAACAGCACAATTTGCAGCGAAAAACCTTACAGAAGACAACCCCTTTACATCTGTTGTTTTATCTTATTATTTTAAGCATTTTTTTAAAATCTTCTTTATATACCATATAATCCCTGTTTATATTTTTCTCCTCCCTTCAATATTTCTACTCTCCCTCTATCTGTTTTCTATGAAATTTTCTCTCCCGACTGTTAAAAATCAAAGAAAATTCCTCATTATTTTATTCCTTATTTCATTCTCCATTACACTGGCATCACATTTTTTCATCACAGGCCATGTTCCTCCTGTAGGAGATGAGTTCTGTTATATGTTTCAATCAGATGTCATGGCTCATGGAAAACTTTATGAAACATCTCCTCCATGGGCCGCTTCATTCCATAGCTGGAGTATTATTAATGACGGCAAATGGTACAGCAAAGTTACGGCAGGTTGGCCTCTTTTACTGTCTTTCGGAAGGTTTTTTCATATAGAATTTATTATAAATCCCCTGCTGACTGCTTTATCTATTATAATACTTTATCTTACCGGTAAATTATTACTCGGCACTGAAGGGGCTTTTATGTCCGTAAATTTTGCCCTTCTTTCACCTCTGTTTTTTTTACTGGGTGGCACTTATTTTCCTCATAATGGAGCCTCATGCCTTGCCCTTTTATTTATATACGGCATATTCAAAAGTTTTAATGATAAACATTTTGTCTATCCCATTCTCTCAGGTTTATCTGCCTTACTTATTATTCTTATCCGCCCCGGAGACGGCCTGGCCATATGTGCCGGCACTGTTCCTCTTATGATATACCTTTTTATGAAATCAGATATGAAAAAAATATTTTTATTGAAAATATCATTCATAGTGTTCCTCTTTTTTCTCGGTGCAGGCCTCCTGTTAATTGTTAATACCATACAGAACGGAGAGCCCTTCCTTTTTGGCTATGAAAAATATGATCCTGACGATAAATGGGGATTTACTCCTTCTGTCCATACACCTCTTCATGGATTATTTAACAGTGCTTTTTCTTTCATGAGAAATTCTTTCTGGACCGTTCCTTTTATTGCTTTTTTTACATTATTTTCTTTCTTCGGAAAAGAATTAAAAATTATTTTATTACTTGTGCCTGTCCTCTTTCTGGGTATTTCTTACGGAGGATTCTATTATAATGGTGCCTTTGAGATTGGGTCACGGTACTATCTTCCGTCATTTATGCTGTCTTTAATCCCTGCGTCGGCAGGATTTCTTTATGTGAAAAAATGGTTTGATGCAAAGAATTTTAAAGGTTCTCATATGTTTGCTCCTGCATTGATATGTTCTGTCATAGTATTTATGATGTTCGGAATATTTATAAATCTATTTCCTTCTGTTAAAGATCAGTATCGTTTCAGGTGTGAACCTGCTGCATTTATGTCAGATAAATTGAATATTAAAGAGCCTTCTCTTATTTTTCTGAGAGGTCATGGCTATTTCGGGAATATGTTTTTTATAAGGAATTTCTCTGATTATAAATCTCAAAAGATTATTTCAGTTCTCTATCTTGACCCGGTTCAGAATGAAAACCTTATAAAATCATTTCCTGACAGGAAGGTTTATACCCTTGAGTGGGAGGGGAGAGAAGGGAAATTTATTGTTAAAGAAGGAATAGATAATAAAAAGACAGTAAAGAATTATATGGACGGTGCCAGTAATTATATAGAATTTGACTGGGATAAATCTATAGATTGCTGTCAATCTGCTCTCTCTGTTGAGCCTGATAATATTGAAGTTTTACACCTTCTTGCAATGCTTTACGATGCAAAAAAAGAGTTCACGAAAGCTATAGAAATTTATAAAAGACTTTCAACCATTCCGTCTTTAAGGAATATTGCTTTATACCAGACAGGAAGGAACCTGGGAGAAATGGGAAAATATGCAGATGCAATAAGTACGCTTGAACAGATAAAACCTGATGACAGAGCTCTTTATATGAAGGCAGGGAACTGGATTAATTATTATAGACGCAGATAATTTTTTACTTAAATAAAAAAACCGGTTGAAGAAACTCTTCAACCGGTTTTTTCATTTATGTCTGTTCAATGGCAACTATACGGCATATACTGGACTCTCCGCCTACAAATCTCCAGGGGAAGCATCCTACATAGGTTCTCTTATTGAGAAATCTCTTTAATTCTCCTCCCAGGTTTTCTGCATGTATAATATCTTTCGGGAAGAGGTCTATATGCATGAGCTGATAATCTTCAGTGGGGAAGAAATCGTCGAGACCTTTATTATATTTCTTTTTCAGGAATTTCTCTGCTTCTTTTGCCTGTGTGGGGCACCATTCTCTTATTTTCGTATTCATTGGATGATCGGCAGAACCACAGTCTACGCCTATCCATTTTATTTTTTTCTTCATACACCATGTTGAGAATTCTTTCGTCGGTCCCGGATGTTTTACCATGTAACGGACTTCGTCTGCTTCCGGCTGATCCCAGGCATATTTCATATAGCCTGTATGTATTAAAAGTATGTCATTTTCTTTTACTTCCACACGTTTTTCGATCTGTTCAGATGTATAAATATCGTAATCTTCGGTACAATCGCTCAGGTCTACCACTGCAGCAGGGCCTGTAAGTTCCTCAAGAGGTATGCTTGCTATGTCTCTTCCATGGGTACAGAAATGAAGAGAGCCGTCTAAATGTGTTCCTACATGGTTACTTGTAGTTATAAGCTGACCGTTTGCTCCGTTAGGGGCAAGGCGCTTGAAGAATTTCACCTGTAACGGCTCGTACGTAGGCCATGCAGGTGTGAGAACACTTAAAGGCTGGGTAAGATCATAGAATTTCAAATTCATGTAATTAAACACTCCTTAATAAATATTTTAATAATGTGAGGGTCTAGCTTAATAGCTGTTTTCCCGGTATTACTGCTAACATTTTATTTACCGTATCTTTATTGGGGTATTTGTTCTGAAAGTCTTTCAATGTGTTGAGCATAACCTGTGCTTTGGAGAGGTTTTCCAGTTTTCTGTAATTTTTAAAGATATTCAGAAATTCTGTTCCTTCCGATGTTTTAAAATAAAGTCTGAAGTTAAATTCTTCCTGATGTTTCAATATTGTCATTATTTTCAACACCTGCCTTATTGAAAATTGTAATAATATATTTTTTTGCCCCCTGACAACTTTAATTAAATGATTAATTCTTCATTTGTTAAAAAAAATCCTTTTAAAAATAAAAAACTTATTGTATAATTAAAATCAGTGACCAGCAGTGACCAGTGAACAGTGACCAGTGAGCAGTGACCAGTGACCAGTGACCAGATGCTAATAAAGGTATAGTTTGCAGATTAATTTTAAATCTGAACCTGCGAACTTTATTGATCACTGATAACTGTTCACTGCTCACTGTAAAAAAGGGAGGTTATTTATATGAGAATAGGAGTTTTATTACATGGCTGCGGCGTTTTTGACGGCACAGAAATCCATGAAGCTGTTCTTACACTTCTGTCTCTTAACAGAGCAGGAGCGGAGGTAATCTGTATTGCACCGAATAAAGATCAGATGCATGTAGTCAACCATATTACAGGAGATGTAATAATTGGCATAAAGAGAAATATTCTGGAAGAATCTGCACGAATAGCCAGAGGTTATGTTAAAGATATTAATACTGTAAGTGTAGATGATATAGACGGTCTTATTATACCGGGAGGTTTTGGTGCAGCAAAAAACCTCTGTGATTTTGCAATAAACGGAGAGAACTGTACAGTTGACCCTTCGGTAGAAGCTTTTATTAAAGAGGTTCATAGTAAAAGAAAACCTATAGGAGCTATCTGTATAGCTCCGGCACTTGTGGCAAAGATTTTAGGTAAGGATATAGAACTGAGATTGACTGTAGGGTCAGATAGAGCTACAGCTGAAAAGATTAATAAAATGGGGGCTGTTCATATAGAATGTCCTGTAAATGATTTTGTAGTAGATGAAAAATACAGGATAGTATCGACACCTGCCTATATGTTAGGCCCGGGAATTAAAGATATAGCCGATGGTATAGACGGTCTCGTTAAAGCTGTACTGGAACTGGCAGCAAAATAATAAACAGTGAACAGTGAGCAGTGAGTTTTTTCTACTCACTCTGCTCACTTCTCACTGTTTACTACCCACTGTTTACTGCCCACTGGTAACTGGTAACTGCTCACTGGTAACTGCTCACTGATACCTGGTCACTGGTCACTGGTCACTGGTCACTGGTCACTGCTCACTGCTCACTGCTTTACATTCTCTGCCATAAGTTTTGTTACAGCCCTGGTAAACAGGACAGGATCCTTCGGTCTTGAACCTTCCAGTAAAAGTGCCTGATCGTAAAGCAACAGTGTATATTCTTTCAGTATATCACTGGTACTGTTTTCTTCGAATATTTTATTCATAGACTCTACCACTCTGTGAACAGGATTGATTTCAAGTATTCTTCTGGTTCCCGGCACATTCTGCCCCATAGCCTGTAATATCTTTTCCATCTGAGGATCCATATCTCCTTCATCTGCTACGAGACAGCATAAAGAATCTTTAAGTCTTCCCGACAGGCGGACATCTTTTACATCATTTTTAAGTTCTTCTTTGATAAAGTCAATAAGCTTTTCATACTTTTTCTTTTCTGTTTCTTTCTGAGTTTCTTCAGTCTTGTCAAGCTTTATATCACCTTTTATGACTGATTTAACTTTTTTGCCTTTGTAATCATAAAGACTGCTCATAATAATATCATCTACTTCTTCTACCATTATAAGAACTTCATAGTCTTTTTCTTTAAAGGCTTCCAGATAGGGAGAATTTATGACTTCATCGCGGGATGTGCCTGTAATATAGTAAATATCTTCCTGTCCTTCTTTCATGTTCTGAACATATTGTTCGAAGGTTGTAAAAGAAGAACCATCTGTTTTTGTAGACTGTAAGAGCAGGAGATCTGCCAGAACTTCTCTTTTGGAGAAGTCGTAATGTATGCCTTCTTTTAAGATTTTACCGAATTCTTTATAGAACTCAAGGTATTTCTCATATTCATCCTTTTTCATTTCAGAGAGGGTATCAATTACTTTTTTTGTAAGATTATTTTTTATAATCTCTACCTGGCGGTTATTCTGAAGTATTTCCCTTGATATATTTAATGGAAGATCGGAAGAATCTACAACACCTTTTACAAATCTGAGATAAACAGGGAGTAATTCTTCACAGTTAGACATTATCTGAACTCTTTTTACATAAAGGGTGGGGCCATATTTGAAATCTCTGTAGAATATATCGAAAGGTTTTTTCCCCGGTATATAAATTAACGCAGTAAATTCAGATGTTCCTTCCGCTTTATAGTGAATTACCTTTGCAGGATCGGATATATCTCTGGAAAGATGTTTGTAGAATTCATTGTATTCATTGTCTTTTATATCTGATTTAGATTTGAGCCATATGGCTTTCTGTGAATTCAGTATTTCTTCTTCTACTGTTTTTGTGTCATTTTCACCTGTTTTTTCCACGTCCATAACTATAGGATGTTCTATATAATCAGAGTATTTTCTTATTATATTCCTTATTTCCCAGCTTTCCAGATATTTCTGTTCATCTTCTTTTAAATGTACTATAACATCTGTTCCTCTGTGTTCTTTTTCTACTTCTTCTACCGTAAATGTTTCATCTGCACCGGATTCCCATTTTGTACCGCCTTTTGTGCCACCTTTTCTGGATATAACTGTAACCTTATCTGCCACCATAAAGGAAGAATAGAATCCCACGCCGAACTGTCCTATCAGTTCCGGATTATCTCTTATATCTTTTTCTTTCAGAGATTTAAGGAATTCTTTAGTCCCCGAATGGGCAATAGTTCCGAGTTCCCTGATGATGTCTTCCTCTGTCATACCAATGCCATTATCTCTTATTGTAAGGGTTTTATTTTCTTTATCAGGGATAATTTTAATTTTCCATTCTTCATTTCCCTCTAAAATATCCCTGTTTGTAAGAGATTCATATCTGGCTTTGTCTATTGCATCAGATGCATTGGATAGAAGTTCTCTCAGGAAAATTTCTTTGTTTGTATAAAGTGAGTGAATCATTAAATCTAATAACTGTTTTACCTCTGTTTTAAATTCCATTTTTTCCATAAAATCACCTCATTTTTTTATCGTGACGCGTGATGCGTGATGCGTGATGCGTGGTTTCACCGGTAATGGGCGACCACAGGGGGTCGCCCCTACTCCCCTTTCACCCTTCACCAAAAAAATATATTACAAAAAATAAAATAGAAAGTCAAGACTTACTTTATTGTTGCTGGTAATACCTCTTCGCTTCTTCCGGAATAAAGAGTTTACCTTTTATAAGATTTTCTACTACCTCTTTATTTTTCTCATTATTACGTAAGAATATGAGGGTATTATTATCCTGATAAACGTACAGCCATTTATCCTGTTTTTGAACAACAAGATTAGCCAGATCACTGTTTACAACCTTATTTATAAAAATTATATCTATGTTATAGATATCTACTATTTTTTCCCAGTTAACTCTTACCATCAGTTTCTTTATAAATTCAATTTCATCTTCCTGGAAATTCAATTCTCTTAATTTAACTGTAATAGTATAATTTGTAAATACTCTATCTTTCATTCTGTTGATTATAGCAAATTTATTTTTTGTAAGACCTTTTGCTAAAATTTCCATGCCTCCGTTATCGAATTCGAGCCATCCGTCGCTACTGCCCAGCAGTTTGTATTCGTCATAAAGTTTTTCATCATAGACTCCATGAGCTCTTCCGTCAATAAAACCCGGATTGTCAGGGAAGAGGTTCCAGTAAATATACCCTCCCCAGTTATAATAATTCAGGAGTTTACCTTTTATCTTGTTAACCTTAAGAAACTCGCATGATGCCCGGGGAAATGAATAATCTACTGTCATATAATTAAATAAGCTCCCGGAAGCTATTACACCCGGAAGTATACGCATATATAGCATATATCCGTATAAAAAAAATACTGAAATCATCATGACGGCCAGAGATATCAATCTGTTATTTTTCTGAAAAAACTTTACAGTACTATTATTTTCCATTTGTCTGATAATATTGCCTGCAGTAATACTGAAAGCCTGGAATAATAAGGGAGAAGAAACAAAGATGAAAAGAGGTATAAATCTTCTGGAACTGATTGACATGGAAAGGGTAAGATAGCTTATAAGTAATTCTCCCGTATATAATCTTCTCCATGAAAGTATGGAAAATATTATAAATACTATGGCATATGGTATATAAATAGATGGGCATGTAAAAGCCATTATGTCACTGTAAAAAGGAAATTTCCATGTTAAAGGAGGAAGCCATTCCAGTGTATCTTTAAAACTGGGCTGATGAAGAATTTTAAATGGGAATTCATAAACTCTTATTCCGTAAGGATTTATGAGACAGACAAAAAAGCATATAATCATCATCAGAGGTAATATGAAGAGAGAAGTTCTTTTTTTTTCATCTCTGTTTTTCTCATCTTTTTCCCTGTATTTTTCCATAAATCTATCAATTGTTTCTCCCATAAAATAACACCCGAGGATAAAGAAAATATACATATATCCTCCGTGAAAGTTGACCCATGGTATCATCATTACAGGGATTATATATATTACCCATCTCTTGCCTTCTCTGTACATGTCAAATAATAAGACAGAAATATTTATGAATATAAATGTGGAAAGCTGTGCTCTTATATCCAGAAAAATTTTTCCTACAAAGGATAAAATAAATAAACATATCAATACATGCTGATAATTACCGGTTTTACGATAGACTCTGAAGAGCACAAGAGAAAATATTATAATTACCATGATTATTTTATATACAGCAAGTCCTTCTCTGCCGAAGGCGGAAAATATAAGATAAAATACAACATTTGTAAGCCATTCGGAATTAATCCATTCTTTTCCGTAAAATGTATGGGAAAAAACATCTGTCTGAGGCACAGTTCTATTTTCCACTATATATCTTCCGCATGCAAGATACCACCATGTGTCGCCTGCACCTATACTGACCAGAGTTGTAATCATAAGAAGTAATACAACAATGAAGATAGCCGGTATTAAAAGAGTTATATTCAGTATTATTTTTTCAAAATCAATTCCATTATTTTCTGCTTTTTCTTTTTTCACAAAAAACTCCTTTATTGATATTATTTATATAATTTTTATATTATACTATAATTCGAAAAAATTTGAAATATTATTTATAGAAGGTTTACGTATCTGTATGTCGAATTTTCAAGATAAAGTTTATAAAAATTGTGAACAGTCGTAGACAGAAAATCGTGAAATACACTATCTGTAAACTGCTTAGTTTCGTAACAGGTGAAAGGGTATCCGTAAAAAGCTTCTGCCTGTCAGGCAGAAGCTGATAAAATGGTTACTAATTTACCTGGTGCGGTAATTAGCTTGCCTCGCGTTACGCGTCACGTTTTGCACTGCCTCGCATTACCCTTCACGATTTAACAAATAAAGGAGAGTTTTGACATGAGTAAAGAAATTAAATCTAAAGAGGGAAGACTTGGAGTGTTGCTTCCCGGTATGGGTGCAGTAGCTACTACCTTTATTTCAGGTGTTATAGCTATTAATAAGAATATAGGAAAACCCTTTGGTTCTCTTACGCAGATGGGAACTATAAGACTCGGTAAAAGGACTGAAAAAAAAGCACCTCTTATAAAAGATTTTATCCCTCTTGCAGATCCGAAACAGTTTGTTTTCGGAGGATGGGATATATTCCCGGATAATGCCTATGAAATAGCCCTCAAGGCGGCAGTCCTTGAAAAATCTCTGCTGGATCAAATTAAAGATGAATTGAGTGCTATAAAACCATGGAAGGGAGTTTTTTCTCCTGATTATGTAAAAAGATTAAATGGTACTTATATAAAATCTGCTTCTACAAAATGGGATTATGCTCAGATGTTAAGGGAAGATATAAAGAAATTCAAAGAAGAAAACAGCCTTGACAGACTGGTTGCTATCTGGTGCGGCAGCACTGAAGTCTACCTTGAAGAAGATGATGTTCATAAGACTCTTGAAGCATTTGAAGAAGGGTTGAAAAAGAACCATCCTGCCATAGCGCCGAGTATGATTTATGCCTATGCATGTCTTCACGAAGGAGTACCTTTTGCCAACGGTGCGCCTAACCTTACAGTAGATATACCTGCCATGTGGGAACTGGCCAGAGAAAAAAGACTGCCAATTATGGGTAAAGATTTTAAAACAGGTCAGACCCTTATGAAAACTATTCTGGCTCCCGGCCTGAAATCCAGAATGCTCGGAGTTAAAGGATGGTACTCTACGAATATACTCGGTAACAGAGACGGAGAAGTCCTTGATGATGCAGAGTCTTTCAAGACAAAAGAAGTAAGTAAACTTGGAGTTCTTGACTATATACTTCAGCCTGACACCTATCCTGAATTATATAAGGATCTCTGTCATATAGTAAAAATTAATTATTATCCCCCCAGAGGAGATAATAAAGAAGGATGGGATAATATTGATATTTTCGGATGGCTCGGTTATCCCATGCAGATAAAGATAAACTTTTTATGCAGAGATTCCATTCTTGCCGCCCCTATTGTTCTTGACCTTGCCATATTTATGGATCTTGCTCAGAGAGTCGGATTTTACGGCATTCAGGAATGGCTTTCTTTCTATTTTAAAAGTCCTATGCATTTACCTTCCTTATACCCGGAACATGATGTATTTATTCAATTACTTAAATTAAAAAATACACTCCGTTTCCTCGGTGGCGAAGACCCGATTACCCACATGGGACTTGATTATTATGATTATTATGATTTGAAGGAATAATTTAAGTGAGTGATGAGCAGTTTCCTGCTCATCACTCACACATAAAATACCAGGAGTGATTCTCTTGGAACGTTATAAAATATATTTAATCATTGGCCTGTCCTGTACAGTCCTTACTATTATAACTGCCTGTTCTTCCGGTATACCTGTTCCCATTCCCGGAGTATTAATGGTTATGGGAGTGTGTTTCCTCTTTGGAGCATGGCAGAAAGGAAAAGGTAATTTTTTGAACTTTATTGAAGAAGACAGGCAACTGACTGAAGGACTTGAAAAGAACCATAAAATACAGATAACTATGGATACTACAGGATGTAACAGAGATGAAGCTATTGCATTCCTTAAGACCTATAACTGGGATGAAGTTAAAATATTTCTTGAATTCAAGAAAGACCCGGGACGTTTTTATAATGTCAGAACCAGCAGTACAACCGGCGGGAAAAACTGCCCTCGATGTGGAACTGTCTGTCCGCCTCATGTGGCTTTCTGCGTCAACTGTGAAACCATATTAAATAAAGTAAAAGATACTATCAGTCTTAGAGATGATATGGCTCTTGAAAAAATGTGTCCTTCCTGTAACACTATATGCCATCAGAGTTATAATGTCTGTCCTCATTGTAATTCATTTTTTAATAAACCATTTAATACTGAAGTTTCCAGGACGACGGATAAAGTGAAATGCAGCAAATGCGGCGCTGTATGTAATGAATCTCTGTCTTACTGCCCTTCATGTGAGAAGCCTCTGAGAGATATGAGACAAACAGTATACATTGAACCCGTTACTGTATCCGCTCCGGTAATTAAATGTCCTGCCTGTGGTACCATATGTGGAGCAAATCTTAAATACTGTACCGAATGCGGAAAGAACCTGTAACGCGTCACGCGTCACGCGTCACGCGTTACGAATAAATATTTACTGATTTTTCAACATTTCTATGGCTTTATTAATCCTCTCAAGACTCTTCTCTTTACCTGTCGCTTCAATTGTGCCGAAGAGAGGGGGAGAATTCTTTTCTCCTGTCAATGCCCACCTTAATATATTATAGAGCTGTTTCGGCCCGAGTGATAACTCGGTAAGTAAGGCTTCCAATTTTTCTTTTATGTTATCTTCGCTGAAATTATCCATAGTTGAAAAGGTATCATAGACTCTCTGGAAAGCTTTAATACTTTCTTCTGCTGTCATCTGTTTTCCTATGATTTTGTTTTTATCGCTTATATCGAAATCTATGAAAGCAAATTTAGCCATAGGAACTGCTTCTGTAAGAACCTTGAGTCTCGGCTGAAGGAGTTCAGTCAGTTTCATGAGTTTTTCCCGATGTTCCTTTTCAGATGTAATATAGCCTGCTTCCTTCCAGAGAGGTATAAGGAGATTTAAGAGTTTTTCCTTATCCATATCTCTTATATAAACACCATTCATCCAGTTCAGTTTTGTATAGGAAAAACATGCCCGTGCCACATTTACTCTTTCCAGGGCGAATTTCTCTATAAGCTCTTCTACGGTGAATATTTCCTGCGTATCTCCTTCACTTGGAGCCCAGCCAAGAAGAGCAAGGAAATTTAACAGTGCTTCAGGTATATAACCGCCTGCTTTAAATTCACTTATTGACGTTGCGCCATGTCTTTTGCTGAGTTTTTTACCGTCTTCCGCTATAACAAGAGGTACATGACAGAAAACAGGTATATTATAATTAAAAGAGTTATAGAGAAGAACATGAATGGGAGCAGTGGGAATCCAGTCATCACCTCTTATGATATGGGTAATTCCCATAGCCGCATCATCTACGACAACTGCGAGATGGTAAGTGGGAAATCCGTCACTTTTAAGTAATATGAGATCCTGCTGGCTACTGTTTTCAAATACTATATCACCTTTCAGAAGGTCTTTTACTACTGTCTGACCGTCAGTAGGTACCTTAAGTCTTATTACATGAGGTTCTTCTTTTGATACTGCACCTTCAGGGAGATTACGGCAATGTCTGTCATAGCCGTTTGTTTCTTTTCTCACCTGTTCAAGTCTTTCCGATGAACAGTTACATCTGTAGGCATGACCTGTTTCTACCAGCTTTTCCGCAGCCTCTTTATAAAGGTGGAGTCTTTCCGATTGAGTATATGGCCCGACGGGGCCTCCCACATCTGGCCCTTCATCCCACGTAAGGTTCAGCCATCTGAGACTGTTCTTTATAACATCTACTGTTTCCGGCTGATAACGGTTTCTGTCAGTATCTTCAATTCTGAGTATAAATTTTCCCTTATGTTTTTTGGCAAAAAGCCAGTTAAATACAACTGTCCGTATATTACCTATATGTGGTTCTCCTGTAGGGCTTGGAGCAAAGCGAACACGAACTTCTTTTATGTCATTCATAATAATCCTCCGGATAAAAGTATTTATAGTTTATTTCGTAACGCGTAACGGGAGGAACGGATTCCCCCATACTTCGTTGTGGCCGAACCGGTCATGCCCGTTGTGAAACTAACTATAACGTATTTTATATGTTAATGGAAGAAAAATCAAGGTTTTTTATTGAAATGAGATTTATTATGATCGGTCATCCAGTATTCACGCGTCACCCGTCACCCGTTACCCGTTACGATTTTACATCTTTTTATATTCATCCTTTATGGATCTCATTATTTTCACTTCTATCTCTTCAAATTCCGGGCTTGTTTTTATGTCCTGACTTCTTGGTCTTCCGAAGGGGATTTCTATTATTTCTTTAACATGGGTCGGTCTGGCGGAAAATACTACGACTCTATCGGCAAGATATATGGATTCTTCTATGTCATGTGTTACAAACATTACCGTGCATTTACCTTTATGGCATACTTCAATGAGCAGTTCCTGCATCTGAACCCTTGTCTGTGCATCAAGGGCACCGAATGGCTCATCCATAAGGAGTATACTTGGCCCGCTTGCAATGGTTCTTGCTATGGCAACCCTCTGCTGCATACCTCCCGATAGAGATCCGGGGAAGACATTTATGAATTTTTCAAGGCCTACATCTGTAAGATGTTCCATTACTTTTGCTTTTATTTCATCTTCTCTTTTTCTGAATGAAGGCCAGAGGGAATAAAATAAGGAATAAACCAGTTTGTGCCTGGATATGAGAAAAGGCATTAATCTGTCTGCAATATGAAGGGGTAATGCTACATTTTCTCCGACTGTAAGCCAGGGAAAGGATGTGTATTTTTGAAATACCATTCCTCTGTCCTGACCGGGCCCTGTTACAGGCTTCCCGTCCAGTATTATTGTGCCTGCTGCAGGTGTGTCAAGACCTGCTACTATTCGTAAAAAAGTACTTTTCCCGCATCCTGAAGGCCCTACCAGCGTGAGAAATTCTCCTTTATACATAGTCAAATCAAGATTCTCCATTGCTTTGACCTCTGCACCCGAATAGGTGGTAAAAGTCTGACTCAGGCTATTTACCTGCAGTTTAATCTGTTTTTCTTCTTTATAACCACAGAATGTACAGGGATATTTATCTATTTTCTCGCTGCATTTCTGACAGATTTTATGTGAATTTTCCGTTGTATTATTCATTATGTCTCCTTTTTATATAGTGATGTGTGGTAATCGTGACGCGTTACGCGTTACAGGTGGTATCACCCTTTATTTTTCACGACTCACTGCTCACCGGGCGAACTCAGGGTTCGCTGGTCACTGATAACTGCTCACTGGTCACTGTTTACTGATCTCTACCTTTCCGTCCTTTTCCATGGAAACAGCCATCTGTATAAAAGCTCAAAAAGACTGTTCGTTATTATGCCTATAATACCTATAATTATTATGCTTACAAAGACTCTGCCTGTCTGAGAATATCTCTGAGCTATTGAAATAGTATATCCGATCCCTTTGCCTGCCCCTACCAGTTCGGCAGCTATTAAATATGTCCATGCTGCCCCTATCATAGCTTTGGAACTGTCCACTACCCCCGGCATAATTGCAGGATAAATAACCAGTGTAAGAACTTCAAGTTTATTTGCACCCAGTGTATAAGAGGTTTCAAGGAGTTCTTTCTGAACATTTGCCACATGATCCATTATAAGAACCAGAAGATAAAAGAATACTCCTATAAAGATTAAAATACTCGGAACACTTTCTATTGTCGGTGCCCATATTATAGCAAGAGGAATAAAAGCAGTGGGAGGCATATATCTTATAAATGCAAAGAGTGGTTCGAAGAGAGCCTCTATCTGTTTGAAGCTTCCCATTAATATACCGAGCGGCACCGCCAGTGCCACTGCAACACCGAAACCCCACATGATTCTCACAATACTGGTCCATAAATTTATATAAAAATCTTTTTCCGGTCTTTCTATATATCTTTTTGTCAGCATTTCAAATCCTTCTGATATTACCTCTGACGGAGCAGGCAGAAAATTACGATTAATCAGGCCCCTTTCCATCTGGCCGTTCATGCCTTCATGACTGCCTCCATAGGAAACAATACACCATATTATGATAATGACCATAAAAGTTATCAGAGAAAGAGAATAATAATTGATAGATTTAATATTTTTGTGAAACTCCATAGATGGAATCGTGGAAACTATTCCAAAGAGTACAATACATGTTAATATGTAAACAATAAGATAACCTGTTAAGGAAATAAGAGAAGCAAATATACCGAGATTATTCTTCAGAAGAGAACCAACCCATATTATGATAAAACCGCATAGATAAACGAGGAGACAACTCAGGGAATAGACTATAAAATTTTTAATTCCATAGCCTTTAATTAAAAAATATGCAGATCCTATTGCCAGTATTAATCCTGTGATAGCCAGTATTATGTAAATTAATATTGTCATATATATTCCTTTCTGTGTATCTGTTCTTCACGCATCACACATTATGTTCTTTATTTTTTTCTTTTCTCAATTTCTTTTATCCACTTGTTTACAGATTGCGCTTCCTGAGAAGACGGAGCAATATCCAGATACTTCCTGAAATCGGCCAGAGCTTCATCTTCTTTACCTTTATTGTAGAAGGCTATACCTCTTATATAATACGCCTCAGGTTGTGACTGGTCCCGGTTAATTGCTTTAGTCGCATATTCAATCACCTTATCATAATTTTCTTTTTTTAAATATATTCCTGCCAGCACCGTATTTGCTTTTACATGGTTAAAATCTATTGATATAACCTGTTTGAAGTGTATCTCTGCATTATCATAATCACCTGTATCATAATAAGCCATAGCTTTCCCGAAATAGGCTTCCGCTTCAGCCGGGTTTTTACTTAAAACTTCGTCAAATTTAGATAAAGCTTCTTTGTATTTTTTTTGATATAAAAAATTATTCCCTTCTTCCAGTAGAACTGATATAATAGAGTTTCTTTCATTATTCTTTGAATTTAATTTTGCAATCCAGTCTGCAGAAACTGCAGCACTTTCTGTACGGGGAAATTTTTCTATACAATAATTAAAATTGGACATAGCTTTATCTTTATTCCCTTTTTTATAATAAGCTTCTCCGAGATACAGATAAGCATCAGATATATTTTTATTTAATGAAATTACTTTTTCCAGTCCTGATATGGCTGAATAAGTATTTCCTTTAGCTATAAAAGTTTTTGCCATTCCTATTTTATAATATAGATTTGTTTCATCAAGTTTTATAGCTTTCCCCATTGCTTCCATAGCTTCATTTTTCTGATTTTTATTCAGGTAAATAACGCCCAGATTATAATAGACCCTGCCTTCCTTCGGATTTGATTTTACTATTTCCTGAAATATATGCAGAGCTTCTTCGTAGTTTTTTGAGGAGATATACTGTTCTCCTTTTGTAATATTTTTTTCTATTTTATATTTATTAAAGGCTTCTGAAGCAAATTTAAATATCATGAGGCCTGCAATCAATATTATACATGTAAAAACGATAGCTTTTATTGTATTTTTTTCTGCAATTTTATTTTTTTTGGCTTCTTCTGCCTGTTTCCAGCTTTCCAGAAATTCAGGGTCTATCTTTTCTATACTGGCCTTCGCATCATCTCGAAAGCCATCGTCTTTTTTTACTATATTAAAGAGTGGCTCAAGGGCTTTTTTATCTCCTATATTACCCAGGGCAATTATGGAGCGCCATTTTATATCTGAAGAAGGATCATCGAGAGTTTCTATAATTAAATCGACTGCTTCTGCCACTCTGATTTCTCCGAGAACTCTGATAATATGTGATTTTACTTCAGTATGTTTTTCAGGATTTAATCTCTCATATAAAGCTTCCGAAATTTTTTTGTCCTTAAATTTTTCCAGAGCTAATAATGCTTCTCTCCTGATCTTCCAGTCTTCATCGTTTTTGAATGTATTTATGAGAGGTTGAATGACCTGTTCGGTATTTATCTCTGCAAGGGATTTAATGGCAAGTTTTTTTAATTCCTGATTTTGCACATTAAGCTGCATAATAAGTATTTCCAATTGCTTCATGTGTTTTGCATCGCCTATAACTATATCTATCCTGCCTGTGAGAGCGTCCTGTAATTCTTTTATACTGGAAAATCTGTCTTCCGGTTGTGTACTCAGTGCTTTCATTACTATATTATTCATTCTTTCAGAAATTTTATTGTTCATGTTTTTAACAGGTTTAAAATCAAAAGGTATTGGTTTCTGGCCTGTAAGTAAATGATGCATTGTTGCGCCGAGAGCATATATGTCGCTTCTTATTTCAGCTTTTCCCTGATATTGTTCTAAAGGTGCATAGCCAAGTGTTCCTATTATTGTATTACTTGTATAATATTCAGGATCTATTGAACGGGCTATCCCGAAATCTACAAGTTTTACAGTTTCCTCTGCATTAATTACCATAATATTGGAAGGTTTCAGATCCCTGTATATAATAGGAGGTGACTGATTGTGGAGATAATCCATAACCTCGCAGATTTGAATAATCCATGGCAAAACTCTGTCTTCAGGCAGTGCAGGATCACCGTCTGTACAAAGAACAGTATTAAGATCCTGTCCTTCTATAAAATCCATAACAAGATAATATTTATTTTCTACTGTGAAATAATCTATAACCCTTGGCAAATATTTATGATGTAAATTTGCGAGAATACTGGCTTCTCTTTCAAATCTTTTTATGTCTTCCTGTCTTTCCCTGTGAGACATAGATAGTTTTATCAATTCTTTTATGGCAATTATCTTATGGAGACGCAGATCATGACCTTTGTAAACAGCCCCCATACCACCGGATTTGATCAGTTCTTCAATGCGGTATCTTTCAATAAGTATATGATTGGATGTTAATGGTTCTACCGGTGCAAAATCGGAAGGATCAATCAAGAGGCTTGAACCGCAGCCATTACAGAATTTTGCTTCTTCTTTGTTCTCTTCTCCGCATTTAGAACAGGCTGACATTATTTAGTTCCTTCCAGCGTTTTTATCCATTCTTTTACCTCTTCGGAAGTTTGATCGTCCGGGGCATAGTCTAAATATTTCTTGAAATCAGCAAGTGCTTCAGTTCTTTTCCCGGTTTTTCCGTATGCTATCCCGCGGATATAATATCCTATATACATGTCAGGATTTGATGAAAGTCCTCTGCCGGTCAATTCAATTGCCTTTTCCGGATCATTTTCATTTACACATAATCCTCCCATAGCTATACAGGCTCCCGGATGGTTAAAATTACTTTGAAGAACCCTGGTGAATTCTTCTTTAGCTGCATTTATATCGTTTTTCTTGTAATATGCCATACCTCTGCCAAAGTGTGCTTCAATTTCATTCGGGTTTTCCGATAAAATTTCATCGAATTTTTGAATGGCTTTATCATAATTTCCTTTGTTGAATAAATAATCATTTGCTTCCTCCAGTTTTGCAGAGCCAGTTGTCGTTGCAGTCGTAGTTGTCTCGGCGGTATTCATCATGGATATATATTTGTTTGCTTCAAGAGCGGCAGAACTTTTGGGGAAATTATTAATACAACAGGTAAAATATTCTTTTGCTTTTTCCTTTTTACCGGAGTTAAAACAGGCCTGTCCCAGATATAGATAGGCCTCATCAGCATCTTTCTTTACATTGATTACACGTTCCAGTTCATTTATGGCTCTGTCATAAAGTCCCATGTTTATAAGAGCTTTACCAAGGCCGGTTCTGTAATCAGAGTTTTCTCCATCATATTTTACTGCTTCTTCCATAGCTTTAAGGGCTTCATCATATTTCTCCAGTTTAATACAGGTCATTCCAAGCCAGTACTGACCTCTTGGATCTTTACCATTCAGTTTTACTATTTCTTTAAAAATTTCGTAAGCACTTTTATTATCCTCTTTTTCAAAATATTCTTTACCTTTAATCAGATTTGCATTTATTTTATTTTCTCTTATATAAGGAGGTATAAACTTCATAGACAGAATGATTATAATTATTAACACAAATACCGATATGCCGATTAATATGTTTTTCTTCTGCAAATTACTTAGCTTCTGGCTTTCTTCTGCCTCTTCCCATAGATTAAGAAATTTACTGTCTATTTTCTCAATAGCTCCACGAACATCATCACGAAATATGAAATTTTTATTTTTGTAATGATCAAATAAAGGATCGAGTGCTTTTTTATCTCCTATATTTCCCAGGGCACCAATTGCTCCTAACTGAACATCGGCAAACTGGTCGTTCAGGGCTCCGATGAGTATGTCAATACTTTCTCTTGCTTTGAATTCACCGAGTACTTCTGCCATGGCTGCCTTTACCTCAGGCTTTTGTTCAACTTTAAAGGCATCACAGATGGATTTTATTACAATATCTTTATCTTCGCTGAAATTTTTTAACGCCAGTACTATTTCTTTTTTTACCGCACCATCAGTTTCTTCTTTTAATTTATTTATAAGAGGTCCAAGTATATTATCATCATCTATCCCGGCAAGAGATCGTACCGCAGATTTTCTTAACTCTACGTCAGACTGGCTGAGCTGAGCAATAAGTGTATCTATGGCATCTTTCTGAGCAGTACCACCTTTGATCTTTGCACCGCACATAAGGAGTTCATTATATATTTCTCTGATATTTTGATGTCTGTCTTCAGGTGATATCTCAAGGGCTTTCATAATAATATTGTTCAGAGGCTTTGAGATATCAGGATTAAGTTCTTTTACAGGTTTTATCTGAGGAGGCACCGGCACCACACCTGTAAGCAAATAATACATGGTTGCTCCAAGCGAGTAGACATCACTTCTTACATCTATCTGCCCTTCTTCCAGTTCAGGAGCATTATAACCTCTTGTTTCCAGTTTTATCGTATTATCTGTTTTTAAATTATGGGCAAGTCCGAAATCTACCAGTTTTATAGAACCATCCAGTTCATTTATCATAATATTTGAAGGTTTCAGATCTCTGAATATAAATTTATCGTAATGATTATGTAAATGATCCAGCAGATCACACACTTCCAGCATCCATGTTATTACTCTGTCAGGAGGAAAAGAAAAAGTTCCTTCTTTTATAAAAGCATTATTCAAATCATAGCCATAGATATATTCCATGACAAAATAAGACCGTTCGTCTGTGCCGAAATATTCCAGTATTTTCGGTAATTTTTTATGGCGAATTTCATAAAGGATTTTTGCTTCTTTTTCAAATTGTCTCTTTGCATCTCTTTTTTCTCTCACTGTTTTGTGGAAATTAAACACTTCTTTTATACAGCACATTTTATTAAGGGATTTATCATGAGCTTTATAGACAGCTCCTCTGGAATCCGATTTGATACATTCATCAATAATATATCTCTGTTGAAGTACTTCACCGTTTCTTAAAGTTTCCATATTATCCATAGTAATTACATCCTATAATTTTTTCTAAATAATTTCTACAAAAATCTTTTTAAATCCTTTTTTTATTTAATTTTAAAAGGTTTTTATTTACCTGAGAAGAAGATTTATAATAGTGAATAGTGAAAAGTGAGTAGGGGCGTTTAATTAAACGCCCTGGATATGAAATACGCATCACGCATCACGCATCACGACTATAAGGGCGGTGTTGTTTATGTCAGACAAAAATTTAATATGTTATGACGCATGTAAACGTGTTACTATGGAACAGGATAATTTTACCGGTGAGATGCCTTATATAGTTGAAGAACTTATTAAGACATTAAAAGAGCCTAATTCTCCCGATCATGTCGGGTATTCTATGATTCCTTCCACTCAATCTATAATTGACATTATTAAAATACTTGATACTATAATTTATCCGGGATATTTCGGTCATCAGGAACTTTACTGGAATAATCTGTCTTATTATCTCGGCAATCAGATAAGCAAAATTTATAATCTCCTTTCCACACAGATAGCCAGATCTCTTATGCATGAATGTGCTGCAATAAAAGAACATTCCTGTAAAGAATGTGACCTGGTGGCAAGGCAGGAAGCAGGTAAATTTATAAAAAAATTACCGGATCTCAGAAGAATACTTGCTCTGGATGTAGAAGCAACCTATACGGGAGATCCTGCAGCTAAAAGTAAAGAAGAAATCATATTCTGTTATCCCGGGTTAAAAGCCATAACAATCTATAGAATTGCCCATGAATTATTGCTTCAAAAAATACCTATGATACCCAGGATAATGACGGAATACGCCCATAGTATTACAGGAGCCGATATACATCCGGGAGCAAAGATTGGAAATTATTTCTTTATAGATCATGCTACAGGTGTTGTTATAGGTGAAACTACTGATATAGGAAATAATGTACGTATATATCAGAGTGTAACACTGGGTGCTTTGAGTTTCCCTAAAGATGGAAACGGCAATATCATCAGAAACATAAAAAGACATCCTACTATAGAAGATGATGTTATTATATATTCCAATGCTACTATACTGGGAGGAAAAACTGTTATAGGTAAAGGTTCTGTTATAGGAGGTAATGTGTGGATTACGTCATCTGTTCCTTCTTATACAAAGGTTATTCTGGAAACTCCAAAACAGAAAATTATACCTATGGAAGGAAAGAGTTAAGCAGGAAGGATGAAAAATGAATTACCAGTAATTTAAAGATACAGGAATGTTCATTTTTAATGGTATAAAATAAGGCTTTAAATAAACATTATGTAGAAGGAGTTTATCTAAATAATTTATTACTCACTTTTCACTTTTAATAATCATCCAGGCCTGTTGCGATGACTGTTATGCTTATTTCATCTTCCATAGATTCATCAAGGGCTGTTCCGAAAATAACAGCAGAAGCCTGAGGATCGACAGAATTTGATATTATTTCCGAAGCTATACGTATTTCTTCCAGGGTCAGAGCCTCTCCGCCTGTTATATTAAATAAAACCCTTTTTGCATTACTTATCTGGGCATCTAAAAAAGGACTGGATATTGCCATTAAAGCGGAATTCTGTGCTTTGTTGTCACCGCTTGCTTCACCTATACCTATAAGGGCAGAACCTGCATTACTCATTATTGTCCTTATATCTGCAAAGTCTACATTTATCTCACCGGGAAAAATTATTAAATCTGTAATTCCCTGTATAGCCTGGCGCAGAACATCGTCTGCCTTTGCCATAGCTTCTTTAAAAGTGACTTTAGCTTTGGAAATTTCAACAAGCTTCTGGTTTGGTACTGTTATAAGTGTGTCCACACAGCTTTTTAGGCTATCTATACCCATTTCTGCTATTTTCATTTTACGGGAAAGTTCGAATTTGAATGGTTTTGTGACGACACCTACTGTCAGTATATCCATAGATTTAGCTATTTCAGCCACTACAGGAGATGCACCTGTACCTGTTCCGCCTCCCATACCGGCAATGATAAACACCATGTCTGCCCCTTCTATAAGGTGTTCAATATCTTTTTTATTTTCTTCCGCTGCTTTTTCTCCTAAGTCAGGATTGGAGCCTGTTCCCAGTCCATTTGTAAGTTTTACTCCCATTTGCAACTTTATATCGGCTTTACAGGTATTCAGACTCTGTATATCAGTATTTATAGCTATAAAGTTAACACCCTGAACCCCCATGTCTATCATTCTGGTAATAGTGTTACATCCTCCTCCTCCGACACCTATTACTCTTATATCTGCTCCCTGGCGAAAATCATTGAAATCTATCATATTCAAATTCCCTTCTGAATCTATATAATTTTATAGTAGTCTTTTAAACTATTTTACCTTGACCCCAACTATTCACTATGATAATATAAAAAATGATCTCTGTCAAAGAAAAAATGACTCTGTAACATTTTTATAGTTAATTTCATATAATTTCGTAATGTGTAAAGCGTGATGTGTGATGCGAAGGGATAATAACCAATTACGAATTACGCATCACCCATTATTTAAATTCTAATACACTATAAATATGAAACCAGAGATTATACAGAGTATAAAACAGATTCGAAAATCAAAGCAGGAGGGGATTATATATGAGTTTTTTATTGAAAATAATAAAATTTTTTATGGACAATCCTGTTCCTCAGGAGCAGGCCTATACGGGCCCCATCAATTTTCCTAAATGTCCTACATGTGATATTAACCTGATAGAAAACAGGCTTACAACCAGTTCTTTTTTTATCTGTAATGAATGCAGCGGACTCTGGGTAAACAGTGATACATTCCCGCAGTTACTCAAAAAAGAAGAAGAAGAACTTGAAGGATTGTTTAGCTATACGGAAGAAAATTTGACTATTAGAAATAAATTTATGTCCCCCAGGGATTTGAGGCCATGTCCAGTGTGCTCGCATATGATGATGAATATTCAGTTTGATTCTTCATCAGGTATATGGATAGATCACTGCTGTTTTAATCATGGAATCTGGCTTGATGCGGGAGAGATAAATCTTATACTTCAGTATAGAAAAATGCTTAAAGAACACGGAGGAAAAATACCGGGGCAGGTTATTGGTATGTCAGAAGAGTTTAAGAAAGAGATGGAAGGAAATGTAGGAGGATTTAACGTATCTGATGACCCCCATCAGCCCCACCATCATTATTAGATTGATAATTTAAAATAGAAATTGAGGCTTTTTATGATTTATAAAGGAACAGTTGTGGAATTTAAAAAGGATAATAAAAGTTCCGTTGCCTTATGTCTTGAATGTAAGGCGGATAAACTCAGATTATTATGTGAAAATAAAGAGATTTCTTTACCGAAAGATAAGGTTTTTTTCCCTTCTGAATATACTCTTGACACGAGATTATCCAGAGAAGAACTTGTAAGATTATTAAAAGAAATAAATGAAGAAAGGGATAACTTGAAATCCAGTATGCCTCTTAAAGATATCTGGGAATTATTGAGTGAAGAGGGAGGCTCTTACAGTGTTGAAGAACTGGCTGAATTGAATTTCGGTAAAGGTTTTACTTCAAATCAGATAGCCGGTGTATTCAGAGCTTTACAGGAAGATATTATCTTTTTTAAAGCAAAAAAGTCTTCTTTTTATCCTAATTCTCCCGAACATGTTGAACAGATTATTCAAATGCTTCAGGCAGAGAAAGAAAAAGAAGAAAGAACCAGAAAGATAGTAGACTGGCTTAAAAAAGTATGGAAAGGTGTCTGCCCTGTTGAGACAGATAGTGAGATAGAATCCTATATATCAAAATTGAAACATGTGGCTCTCCATAAACTGGAAAGCAGACATCATAAATCAGTATCGGAACTTCTGCAAAAAGCAGATATATCAGGCCAGAATATACATTTCAGATTGCTTGTAAAAGCCGGTATATGGGATGAAGATGAATGTCTTGAATTACATCAGCATCAGATACCGATAACTTTTCACCGGGATATATTGGCTGAAGCTATAAATATTGTTAAAGGTACAGAATTTGATGTGAATTCCAGACTGAATTTATCTGACCTTTATTCCTTTACTATAGACAGTGACAGTACTGAAGATATGGATGATGCTCTGAGTATAGAAAAAACTTCTGACGGTTATAAAATCGGCATACATATAACAGATGTTTCCCATTATATAGCACCGGGTACAGCCCTTGATCAGGAAGCAAAAGAAAGATTTACCTCTGTTTATCTTCCTGAAAATAAAATCAATATGTTTCCTCAGGAACTTGCCAACAGTCTCTTCAGTCTTCGAAAAGATGAATTAAGGCCTGCTATTTCTGTTATGATAGACATTGATAACAGGTATAATATGAAGAACTATGAGATAAAGGAAACTTTCATAAAGGTAAAGGATCGTTTTACTTATGATAAAGTAGATGAATTGATCGGTCATGAATCAGATTTTAATATACTTTATAAGATAAGTGAAAAAATGAGAGAAAAAAGGAAAGCAGGAGGAGCAAAGCTTTTTTATACGCCTGAACTGGAAATCAAGGTGGATGAAAATAAAGAGATTACTATGGAAATATATGACAGGGAAACACCTTCTCATAAGCTGGTTTCCGAGATGATGATAGCTGCCAATGATATAACTGCCAGTTTCTGCAAAGCAAATGCCATCCCGATTATTTACCGGAGTCAGCCTCCTTTAGATGATAGTTGTGTCCTTTCAGATACATATGATCCTGTTAATTTTTATCAGCAGAGAAAGTACTTTAAGAAATCCGAAGCAGGCATTGTGCCGCTTTATCATTATGGTCTGGGCATAGACTGTTATACCCAGATGACATCTCCTATAAGAAGATATAATGATCTTATTATACACAGGCAGTTAAAAAGTTTTCTTAACAAAAAACCTTATTCTTATACAAACAGGGAACTGGAAGAAATTATAATGTGTTCGGAACAGATACTTGATTCTGTAAATATGATTACAAGAAACAGAAAGAGATACTGGTTGCTTAAATATCTGAAGAACATGATTGGTTCTTCTATCAGGGCAATTGTATTACAGAATCTTTCTGACAGGATAGTGTTTATTTTGAAAGACTATTTCCTGGAACTTAACAGCCCGAATTCTACAAATTATGAAAAAAAGTATACTGCCGGAGATTTAATAACAGTGAAACTTGAAACAGTCATTCCAAGGGAGGATGTTATAAAAGTTTCTATATTAGATGAGAGTGAGGATTGAGGAGTGAAAAGTGAAAAGTGAAAAGTAGGGGCGACCCCCTGTGGTCGCCCGGTACCGGTGAAAATACGCATCACGCATCACGCATCACGATTATAAAGCATCACTCGTCACGATGCCAGCAGAGTATTTCGACGAAATTTATAGTTGACTGAATTACTATAGTATTATATAATAATATTCTATATAAATAAAAAAATATCTGATGAAAAGTGTGCCTGTGTAAGGTAGTGAGTTAATCTGCTCACCACTCACCACTCACCACTCACTAATCAGCATATCCGGGAGTGAAAAATTTGTTTCAATTATCCAAAAAAACCTGTTATGGTCTTCGTGCTTTATTTGAGCTTGCCCTTGCTCATGGTAAAGGGCCTGTAACCACGTCAACAATCGCAGAAAAACAGAATATTCCCATACCGTTTCTTGAGCAGATTTTTTATGAGCTTAACAAGGGAGGTATTATATCCAGTAAAAGAGGGCCAGGCGGCGGGCACAGGCTTGCTAAAAGGCCTGAAGATATAAAATTCAGTGATATAATCCAGATACTTGAAGGGCCGGAATTCCTTTTTGATTGTCTCGGTCCGGAAGTCGATCTCCATGCATGTAAGGAATACAGTCTGTGTCCTTCCCGTTTATTTGTGAATCAACTTGCAAGGAAAATAAAAGATATTTTCGATACTTTTACTATGACAGATTTAATCCATATATGGGTTGAAGAAGTAAGAAAGAAGTAGTGAAGAGTGAAAAGTAAAAAGTGAAGAGTGAAGAGTGAAGAGTGAAGAGTGAAAAGTGAAAAGTGAAAAGTGAAAAGTGAAAAGTGAACTGGTCACTGGTCACTGGTCACTGATAACTGGTCACTGGTCACTGGTCACTGGTCACTGATCACCCTTCTTTCCAGGTCTTATTATAGACAGAGAATAATTTTCCAGATCGAAATATTTTTTTGCCACATTATTTACATTTTCCAGTGTTACATTCTCTATAAGAAGAGGATAGGCCTTTACCCTCTCATAACCGAGTCCCAGTATTTCATATGAGGAATACTTGGTAGCCCGGGCTATTCTTTCCTGGAGAGTAATTTCATATCTTCCTTTTATCATGTTTTTAGCTTTTCTCAGCTCTTCTGCAGTTACTCCTTCATCCCGGACTTTTTCCAGTTCTCTCAATAATGCTTTTATCGCTTTTTCTTCCATCTCGGGGCCTGTACCTATATAAGCTTTAAAACTCCCGTTTTCTATACCATGTTCCAGATAGCAGAAAATTACATAAGCAAGACCCTGAATATCTCTGAGTTCTATAAAGAGCCTGGAACCCATGCCATGTAATATGGAATTTAATACAATAAAATCTATGTAATCTTCCGAATTTACGGAAGGAGCGAGAAAACCTATTGCTATAGATGACTGTCTTATATCTTTTTTCTTTATCGATTGTTTCATTTTCTCCGGCTTCTCTTCTCCGGCAGGACATGGGAAATCTTTCGTATTATCTCCTTTACCTCTGATAGAATGTTCAAATTCAGAAATAATATCTTCTCTGTTAAAATTACCGACAACCGATATATACAGATTTTCTCCATGGACATAATTACCATAAAAATCGATGATATCTTTTCTCTGAATATTTTTTATAGTTTTTTCTGTTCCTGTAACAGGCATTCCGTAAGGATGATGTTTAAAAATCAGACTGTCACATTTTTCTATGCACATTCTCATCGGGTCATCGTATTTTTCTCTAATATCAGATAAAATAAAAATCCTTTCTTTTTCTATTTCATACTCAGGGAATGAAGGGTTTGTAAGGACATCGAGAAAGATATTCAATCCTTCTTTAAAATATCTATCAATAATAGCCATTGAAAGTCCGAAAGAATCTTTTCCTGACCTGGGAGATATAAAACTCCCAAGAGACTCTATCTGTTCTGCGATTTCTCTGGCAGTTCTGTTTTTAGTACCTTTTATCAGTAATTTACTCATAAATCTGCAGATACCGTTTGTTTCTTCAGTTTCAAACCTGACTCCTCCTTTGAGTCCTGCATAGACAGCTACTACGGGCAGAGTTTTATCCTGCTCCAGTATTAATGTCACTCCGTTTTTGAGCATGACTTTTTCTGCATTTACGGTATGTGTTTCTTCTGCTGTTTTCTTTGAAACATATGGGGCAGATTTGCTGTTACCTCTTAACAGATTTTCCATTTCTTCCGCTGATATATTCAGATGATCTTTTGAACCCAGAGGACTGTATATGGATATACTGCAATTATCAAGTTTTAGATATTTTTCTGCCACATCTTTTATATCCTGTTCCGTAATTTTTTTGAGTATATTCAGGTATTTTTTTGCCATCGTATAATCGCCAAGACCTGCACAGTGACCGATTTTATCAGATTGACCGTCTACTGTTTCCAGATCAAATAAATAATCATTTTCTATAGATACTATGGCTTTCCGCAGTTCTTCCTCTTTTACTCCCTTTTTAATGAGTTCTATTTCATACCATAGAGCTTTAAGCATATCCGGTGCCGTATCTTCATCAGTTACTGCAGATATTATAAAAAGACCGGGGTCACGGCCGTTTATATCTCCAGTGCCTATAGACATAGCCAGTTGCCTTTTCTCTTTGAGTTCCTGGTATAATCTCGAACTTCGTCCCTGTCCAAGGATAAAAGACAGAATTTCCATTGTAAATGAATGTGAATGAAGTTCGTCGGGAATATGGAATCCTATGTCTATATAGGTTCTCTCTATATCACCTTTGAAATAGTCATAACGTAATTTTTTCTGAGGTACCTCTACAGGTGAAAGATTTACGGCATCTTCTTTTCTGTCAGTTAAAGGATAAAGCGCTTCAAGCTGTTCTATAAAATCTTCTATTTTAACATTTCCTGCAAGTATAAGGGTCATATGTTCGGGACGATAATACTGGTTGTAAAAGGACATAAGTGAATCTCTTGTAAAATTTTTTATCAGGTTTTCTTCTCCTATTATAGAACGTCTGTATCTGTGCTGTTTGAAGGCAATTTTCATCAGATTTTCCCATGAACGTACAGCCGGAGTGTCATCTCTCATTTTACATTCTTCTATAATTACGTGACCTTCTTTTTCTATTTCCTGAGGATCAAAGGAAGAATGTTTCAGTGCATCAAGAAGGATTTCAAGGCCTTTTGAGAAGTTTTCTTTCGGTATGGTAATTTGATAGGCTGTTGCTTCATAACTGGTAAACCCGTTTAAATATCCGCCAAGCTCTTCTATTTCTTTTGATATTTCACCTACTTTTCTCTTCTCTGTTCCTTTAAAAAGCATATGTTCTATGAAGTGAGCAATACCTGCCATATGATCTTCTTCGTTGTTGGAGCCTGCTCTGATCCAGAGATTAATGGAAACCATTTTTGCATGTTCCATATGCTTCAATAAAATTTCCATACCGTTTTCCAGTTCTATTCTCGTTATATCTACATCAGCATTGTAGTAATGTTCTTTAATGATAATTTCCTCCCCTCGGGAAAATAAGATGTGAGAATGGCCACAAATTGGGCGAGGACAGATTGTCCTTCATATCTGTAATGACTATAAAAATATTCCTTTATGTTCACTATATTTTAAGAAGTTCCTTCCTTGAAAAATAAAAAAATAGCGGAAAAATCAACAAAACAAAAAGAGTTGTTTTTCACAACTCTTTTTTGTTGGCTCGATAATAAGATTTTTATATCTTTCTACATCATGCATATAATGCTTCAACTCCCGGTCATCAGAATTCTTCTACAACTTCTTTCAGGCATTTCTCGCATATACCATGTGACACATCCAGAAGTTCGTCACAGTCTTCTATATATTGGCCGTCAATCATAAGACAGAGACACCAGGCACATTGATGTATCTCCGGACATGTCATTAGAGCAAGCATTTTTACCACCTCCTCTCATGAATTTTCCTGATGGAAACACCATCAACATTATCCCGGTTGTAAGTGAAACCTCCTGTGACGCGTAACACGTAACGCACCACGAACATTAAAATCCTCCCATAGCCACATGAGACTCCCCTGTTAAAGGAGTAAATACCATTTTTATACACTGTTTTTTTAGCGTAATTTCTTTTATCCTGTTTTTACTCATCGTATCATATACTATAATTTCACTTTTCTGGTTTTCAGCTACAGCAGGGCTGCATATATAAAAATATTTACCATCTGATGAAAAAGTTATGGAAGCTACGTTTTTCTTTACCAGCAGCTCTCCTGTAATCCTGTTCTGTACCGGATCTATAAGCAATATACTTTTTGTTTCAGGTATTACGACACAGATCAGTTTTTCATCGGGATATACTGTAATATCTCTTGCAAATCCCGGTGTAGTGATAGTGCTTATTATTTTTTTAGTTTTTATATCAATTACCGATACTGTTTCAGATGCAGAGTTTGCAACATATAATTTCTGTACCATAGAATTAAAGGCTATTGCTACAGGTCTTCTTTCTACAGGAATATTTTTTACTAATTTATTGTTGTTAATATCAATAACAGATATGTCATTTGACGAGTAATTACATACATATAACTCTTCGCCTGCCATTACTGCATCTACCGGTTCTTTCCCGGCAGGTATGTGAGCCAGTAACATCTGGCTTTCTCTGTCTATTACAGTTACTGAATTTCCTTTTTTGTTCAGTACAAAGAGCCTGTCACCTTTCCTGGAGAGTTTTACGCTTACCGGTTCATCTTTTACTATTATATTATTTATTTCCTTTTCCTGTTTTATGTCTATGACTGAAAGTCTGTTCCCTGTTCTTGTAACATAAAGATATTTCCCGTCAGGAGATACTGCTATACCGCCTGATGTAAGGCCTGTTTCTATTTTCCCTGTTATTTCTCCGTTAACAGCATTCATAACTGTTATATTATGGCCGTTATATTCTAAAAGATAGGCTGATTTCTGTACCGATGAGGTATTTCTGTATAAAAATGCTGTTCCCATAAGTAAAATCAGTGCAATTACAGCCAGCGCATACCTGATACCGGTATATCTGTTTACTGTCCACATAAGATATTCTTTCCAGCTGTTAACTTCTTTCCCGACAGGTTTATAGAGTTTTACATTTGAATGTTCTTCCTGATGTTCTTTCTTTTTTGCTATGTCCATAGTTATCTGTGTGTCCATAAGGGGAATAGTTTTAATAGTTTCTTTTAAGTCCAGAAAATTTACAAACCTCTCTTCAGGGTTCACCTGAATACATCTGGATACAAACCTTGCAAATTGTATTGAAACAGAAGAGTTGAAATTTCTTACAGGAGAGAAATTAAGGGGATGTTTTGCAGGGTCGTCACCTGTGAGCAGATAGTAAATGATTGTTCCCAGGGCAAATATGTCTGCCCTTGTGTCTATTTCTTTTATACCATACTGTTCAGGTGCGGAATATCCTGCTATACCCATATACCTGTTGTTTTTATAAGGCCCTTTCCTGAAAGTCCTTATAAGCCCGTAGTTTATCAATTTTACATTATTTTCTTCTGTTATCATTATATGATCAGGTGAGAGGTAATAGAATAATAAAGATGGATTTATTCTGGACAAGAATATAAACACATTGCAGATCTGTTCGAGCCACTCTGAAATTTCTTCTATGGATATATTCCTTTCCTCTTTTATCTGTCTTAAGGTTTTACCTTCTATATATTCCATTACAATGATCTGTCTGTTTTCCGTGCATACGGCACTTGTGATGGAAAAATAATCTATGACAGAAGCCATATGTTTATGTTTTAAGTGTTTATAAATTTCTACTTCTTCAGTCAATTTTTTTACAGCTTCTTCTCTGTCATTACTATCTATAGCTCTGTTCTGTAATTCTTTTATCATTACTTCTTTTTTGTTAATAAGATCATAGCCTTTATATATATTACAGAATTCTCTTGATGATATACAGTTGTATATTTCATATCTTTCCTGTAATACAATTCCTTTCGGTAAGCTATTATTCATTTTCGACACCTCCTGATTGCCATGATGTAATCTGCGCTCCTCTCGGAAATTCCGGCGGATGGTTTGTAGCAAGAGACGGGTCCGGACCGTAATCTCTGTAAGGAGGATTATACTGCGCTCCTGTAACCCATGCTGCTATACCGCTCCCTGTATTTGAATTAGTCCAGTCTGCCATAGTAGAATTCTGTAAATGAATTATAGAGCCCCTCTTTTTTAACGTCCTGGACGTCCCCCAGTCTTCAAGGAGATCATCTACATTCGGCCACTGGTTATTCAAAGTATTATTATAAAAGGGATTTGTTGAACCTCCCCAGTTTTTTCTATAATACCTTTCATCCACTGTAGGTACGCCGTCTATGATAGCCCCGTTGACTTCCATAACATTTAACGCATCACTGGTATATCCTGTTTTTTTCGGATCATTGGCATATTTCAGTACCCTTGTGCCGGACGGGTGTTCCGGGTCTTTCCAGCTTGCTGACAGAAAATATACCCTCGATGTGCTGCAGATTGCTGCAGGCTGTTTTTTCGTATACGACGAATTTGATATATGACTGTTATAATCTGACTGAGTCGGTAATTCCATATTAAAATCACTTTTTACATATACATTATAAGGACTGACTATTGTCACAGGCCCCGGAAGTTCTTCTCCGTTTATTATCCTTACAGGTGTATCTGCGTAAATTATTCCGTTGTCTGGCCAGATTTTATCGGAACTGTTTCCGTTTCCGTCCGGATCAAGCATTTTCTTAATATCTATATCTACAACTGTTTCAGACCTTCCTTCATTTTCGTTCCAGAAAGAAGTGCATCCTCCGGCTGAGACTCTTTCCCCTGAAGTTATTACTGCATTCTGGACAGTTGACGGAACTGAAGTGGAACCATTGAAATATTCTGCTCCGGTAGCGGTAATTCTCAGACCTGCAGCTATGGCTTTTTGATCATAATAGCCTCCTTCTGTAAAGGATTGAAAATTCGGAACGTTGATAGTCTGAGCTCCTGTGGAAGAATCTTTTACTGTTCCGCTCCATTTGTCAAGAGAGCCCCTGTCGTTGCCCGGTATGTTTTCTGCCCACTCTGTATGGTTGTGATCATAGGCCACACCTGATGCTCCGCCGGTAAGTTCTATTTCGTTTCCATTGTTATTATCTATATATATATGAGAACCTGACTGCCATGGCCTTCCCCACGCATCCTGTGATGCTATGATACTTCTTGCACAGGTTACGGAAATTATACCGGTGGAATCTTTCTTTAATTTTAAGGTCGAGCCGCTTGGTCTCATATATAAGTTACCATTTGTATGTATTTTGCCGTACACAGTCTGGTTTGGGCCTCGCACGAATTCACTTAAATCCTGGTTGTCGAAGATTGTATACTCAAGAAGATTTGTGCGTGACCCTCTGATAATTATAGATTTTGCCATATTTCCTCCAAAGGATATTTTTCCTATGGATTTTATTACAAAATCACTTCCTTCCGGATATATTTGAAACATAAATTCCTCCCCGTAAGATGAGCCCAGCATAGAATCATGAGGATCACCGGGTTCCCATTTCCATCTGATCCATCCGTCGCAGTTTCCTTCTGTGATTCTTGAAAAACCCGGATAGGAAGGAATACCTGTGAAAAGAGGAGCATCATCTTCATATTTAGTATTTTCATTTTCATGGGTATATCTGCCGAAATTATTTGAGCTGAATATGGAATAGGCCATATCTATACCGGCCTCTGTCAGATAGAAAACCTGTTCACTTCTTTTTTCCCTGAGAAGAAAATATGATTCTGCAATTGTTTCTTTAACGATACATCCGAGAAGGAGAAGAAGTACAGGCACAAAAGAAAGAACTGTAAAGAGGGCTATCCCTTTTTCTTTGAAGATTTCTTTTAAGAATTTCATATAAATTACCTCCTTTTTTGTAGAGGCGTTTATTAAAACGTCTCTACCTGTTATTCCTCATAAAATAACCGGATTCTATCTTTTGCTGAACAGGGGGAAGGTTTGCCAGTTTTCTTTCTACTTTCACTGCCGCAGTTTTTATGCCTCTTGGAGGGTCGAATACGGTAAATTCCAATCCCTGTGGCTCAATATAATGGGCCAGAACAGTAAAGTTTGTATCAGAACTGGTAATAACTGTTTGAAGATTAACTGATAAGGGATCTACAGGACTGGCCTGTGTACCTTCTGTTGTGTTATAGCAAAACCTTACAAGTTGCTGTGCCCCCGGATTATATCTGTCAGGGCTACTCTGTCCCTCCAGAAAATAACCTGTTATGGTATAATTACCGCTTCTTATACCATTCGAATCTATGGCAGGAATAGCTACTGCAATAGTATAGCCGGGACTATCAGGATAGAGCGGATCAGGCGGTATTTGATAGGTTTTGCTTTTATAGATAAAAGTTCTTCCTGTATAAATTATTTCTGCCATTTTAAAATCCGAATTCATTCTGTGCAGGGCTGTCCTGAGTTCTCTTCTGGAGTCTATGGTAGTAATATCAACTGTGTAGATTTTTCTCACACATAACCATACAGATACTACAGTAGAAGTACATAAAAGAAAGATGAATGTAGCTATCAGTAGTTCTGTCAGAGTCAGACCTTTAAAGTTGTATTTCATAAAATATTTCTCCTTTCTTATAAGCCTTAAATGGGTATAAGTGTTAATTTTAGATATTTAAGTGCTTCGTGACACGTCATGAGAGCAGAGATGTATTATTTATGCTCACCTCAGTAATTGCCGGTGTGCTGCTACTTTCTTGAAATGTATGTACTGATCTGGATAAGTTTATTCCCGGACGGTTGCGGAGTAGCTGATTTTTTATCATGATAATATACTCTCAATGTAACTTTTTTTAAGGTGTCTCCTTCAAGAGTTGATACGGAAACATCATATATCAATCTGCTTGTATCGGAGTTTTCTATATCGGTAAAGGAATAGGGAATATCTGAAAGAGAACTGAATTTACTTGTATCTATAATATCGGATCTTATATGTTCTATTTTTTGCTGGGCAAAACTCATTGCATCTGTTATATCTCTGTCTACCCTTACGGAGGAGAATGTGAGGCTTATACCTCCGGCAATACTGAATATCATTACACTTAATATGCATATGGAAACAAGTACTTCTGCCAGAGACATGCCTCTTCTGTATAAATATTGTTTCATCACTTCTGTCCTCCTTTCGGCAGAAAGGTCCTATTGATTTATATATTTTTTTTTGTTATAATTATTTTGCAATATTTTCATCTATTATCCAATAGACGGGAATTGTTTTCTGTTTACAGGGGCGATGAGTGGTCGCCCCTGTTGTATTTAATGTTCTGATCATAGTATAAGCTAATTTTGCAATAAAGTAAATTAACAAAATGTAAACTATATTAATTTACTGTTAACATTGTTAACAATATGTTAACATAAATGGCAATAAGCCGCCAGTTCTTTTTCCAGCGGCTTAAAAATTCTTATAGAAACATATTTGTTACAATTATAAAAATCCTGTTAATCCTGAAAATCCTGAAAACTGCCATGACCGCGTGTTCACAACGAAGGATGAGAATCTGTCCTCGCATCACGCATTACGCATTACGCATTACGATTCTCATATAAATCCAGGTTCAGACATATTCTATGACAACAAGTTTTCCTGATTTTTCCAGTTT
>DAIOEN010000040.1:0-41593 GCA_036746235.1 Vulcanimicrobiota bacterium
GGAGTCTTTTACCTGCCCATGTTGCATAGGCTTTTGCATCATTCCATGTAACATGTACTACAGGATGATCCATTTTCCCCTTTACAGAACTTCCGGGGCCGAGAGGATGAGACCAGTCGGCACCTGAAACCTGTTTCCATTCGGCACCTTCCCATAAAACTGAGAAACCTTCTCTTTCGGCATCTGTCTTATAGCCGGTAGAGTCAACAAATTTCTTAAATTTTTCATTTGTCACTTCACATTTATCTATATAAAATCCTTTCACATATATTTCATGGGCAGGTAATTCATCTGTAAACCAGTTTCGTTCAACTTCTGTCCATCCTGCATCTTTCGACATATTGACTGCGTTCTGAATGTCTTTCTCACTGCTCCCCATAGTAAATTTACCGGCACCTATAAAAATCATATCGTCTGATTGTACCGGCGAAGGTGTTGGTTTTGGCGTAATCTTCTCTGGAGGCGATGGCTGCGGAGTAGAAGGAGGATGACCTGCATCAAGTTCTTTTTCATAGGATTTTTTTACATCTCCTGCACTTATACTTATAAGTTTTTCAAGGGTTTTTTTATATTTTTCCATTTCCTTTTTACCGTAAAAGATTCCCTTTGCCTGGCCAAGCCATTTAATTGCCTGGTCAGTTTTTTTCATAGCTACATAGCAACTTCCTATATTATAGCAGACCTCACCCCAGCCTGGCTGAAGTTCAAGGGCTTTTTTGTAATTCTTTATGGCCATTTCGTAACTGCTAAGAGCATGATAGGCTTTCCCCATTTGATAATAGGCCTGGCTGCAGGAAGGATCCTTTTTTATCGCCTTCTCAAGCCTGGAAATAGCATCATCATAAAGTCCTTTTTTTATGAGACCTTCCGCTTCATTTACAATCTTCTGGACTTCAGGCGAAGTCTGAGCTTTTGTAAGATAAAAGCCTGAGAAAGATATTATCAGTAATATAAAAACAGTTATTTTAATAAATTTCATAATTTTCATGACCCGTGATGGTTGGTTTCGTAATGCGTGACCCGTGACGCGTAAAATTCACCACTCACCACTCACCTCTCACTAATTTATTTACTATAAAGCAAATTTATGATATATATATAATAATATAACAGCGTTAGAAAAAAGTCGATAAGTTTTTATAAAAAATTCGGAATATACAGGATTAACCTTATACGGAGGTTCTAAAGAATGAAAATTATTCTTATAGATGATGATGAAAAACTTCTAAACCTTCTGGATGAATATCTTTCAACAAATGAAATGGAAATTTACAAAGCAAATTCAGGCATTAAAGGTCTTGAGATGATTAAAAAAGAAAAATTCGATATTGCAGTTCTGGATGTTATGATGCCGGGTCTTGACGGTATTGAGACTTTAAAGGAAATAATGAAGTCTCACAGTTATCTCCCTGTTATTATGCTGACGGCAAGAGGTGATGAAGCGGACAGGATAGTAGGTCTGGAAGTGGGAGCAGATGATTATATGGTAAAACCTTTCAGTCCCAGAGAATTACTGGCAAGAATAAAGGCTGTTACAAGAAGGAATAAAAAAGTTAATAGAGACAAAGAAATTACACATGATTTAATAGAACTGGATATAAATAAAAGAGAAGCCATATTCAACGGAAAGCCTGTGGAATTAACAGGCGCAGAATTCGACATACTCACTATTCTGGTTCAAAATAAAGGTATTGTCCTATCAAGAGACAGAATAATGGACCTTGCAAGAGGCAAAGATTTTATGGCTTTTGATCGTTCTATAGATGTACATATAAGCCACTTAAGGCAGAAGCTTGAAAAAGATCCGAAAAATCCTGAAATTATAAAAACTATCTGGGGTATAGGTTATCTTTACAGCGGAGAATAAATATGAAAATCTCACGTTTATATATAAAACTCTACTTTTATTTTCTGGCTGTATTACTCATTATACTCGTAATAATTCCTGTTATATTTTTCTTTTCCGTAGAAAAACCTCATAAAAATCTCTTTGAAAAAAGGATGTTTCTTTTTACTTCCATAGTGGCAGATTCCCTGTTTGAAAAAGATTTAAAGAAAGCGGTCAATCATATGGCAGAAGAAACAAAATCAGAGATAACAATTTATGACCCTCATGGTAAAGTAATGATAAGTTCATCGGAGAAAACAGAAAATCTGACGGAAGAATTGATGAAAAAAGTAGAAAAACGTGGTTTTTACAGAGAAATATCCGGAAAAAAGAAGGGAATTTTTTTTCTTACTGCTGTTAAGAAACCTGACGGTCATTATATATCAATTTATGCAGAAGGAGATGATGACAGGAGACATCATTTTTTCCTGTGGGTTATTTCTTTATGTATCTTAATTTCTCTGTTAATATATCCCATGGCAATGCATATAACAAGACCCCTTGAAAGAATAACGGAAAAGGCAATAAAATTCTCCAGGGGAGATTTCAGCGTTTTTGAAGGACATAATAAAAAACAGAATGGAGACGAAATTGCAAGACTCGATAATGCTTTCAACCACATGGCACAGGAGCTTATAGCCATGATAGAAACAAAAAAAGAACTTATGTCCGACATATCTCATGAACTGGGCTCCCCTCTCGCAAGAATGAAGGTTGCCCTGGAAATCATACAGGATAAAATAGAAAAAAATAAAATTCCTTCTATGGAAAATATAAAAAATCTATCCGATGATATAGATGAAATGACGGTTCTGGTAAAAGAATTGCTTGAATTCTCAAAGATGGATCTGAAAAATTATACATTGAACTTAAAACCTGTAAACATAGAAGAAATGGTTTCCATTTCCATGAAAAATTTCGAGAACCTGGCCTCTAAAAGAAATATCACAATGGAACTAAAAAAAGAAGGAGAAAACCATGAAATATCGGGAGATAGCGAAAAAATAAGCAGGGTTATTACAAATCTACTGTCAAATGCCATTAAATATTCTCCTGAGAGTGGTAAAATCACAGTAATCCTGAAAGGTGAAAAGGAATTTTATTCTCTTTCCGTAATAGATGAAGGGCCCGGCATAGGAGAAGAAAACAGTGAAAAAATATTCGAACCTTTTTTCAGAGAAGACCCGTCGAGAACAAGAGAAACAGGAGGAACAGGACTGGGCCTTGCTATTGCTAAAAAGATAGTGGATCTGCACAGGGGAAAAATATGGGTGGAAAACCCGGGGAAAGAAGGAGCAATTATAACATTTATCGTGACCCGTGACGCGTAAGGGGAGAAAATCTGCAATACTCAGAATAATTTTCAAATTTCAAAAAAAATTATTATAAATACTATAAAATTAAAAAGGATTTTTCCATATTTGTAGAATAAAAAAATATATATGACGGGTACCAGGAGGAATTTATGGATAAGAAAAAAAAGAAAAAACTTATACTAATAGTAGATGATGACGAACATATAAACAAGGTTTTAAAACTCACCCTTGAAACCGAAGGTTATGATGTTATGTCTGCCATGAGTGCGGAAGAAGCTTTCGGTTATATTGCCTTTAGAAAACCTGATTTAATTATCTGTGATATAATGATGCCGGAAAAAGACGGTCATGCCTTTCTGAAAGAATTGAGAGAAAACCCTGAAAATAGCGATATAATAGTTATAATGCTTACTGCTCTGAGTGATTTTGAGAATATAAGAAAAACTGTTTCTGCAGGGGTTTATGATTATCTGACAAAACCAATAGAAGCTCCCAAGTTAATAGGTATTGTGAGAAACGCCTTCAATGAATTCTACCAGTGGTGATTGTAGAGACGCCCCAATGGGGCGTCTCTACCCGTCAAAAAACTAATTTTCACCTAATTTGCCTGACATATAGGCCTGTATCTCTGACAATATAGTAGATCTCCAGTAATAACCGAGTGCTTCAATCTGTTCTTCAGAATTTCCCTGTCTTAAAAGAGATGCATTTTCATAATAACATATTGGCAGAACAGAATTTTCTTCTCCATTAAGCTGTATAAGAGACAGAGCCCTTTTATCCGCAAAGTTCAACATATTTGCAAGAGCTCTTTCGTTCTTTATAGATACAACCTGTGTATAGTTTTTATCAAACTGGGGATCAAGGGAATAAAATTTTGCTATTAACTGTGCAGATAATGTATAGGTAGACGAAGCTTCTCCTATAATCATAGGGGCAGATTCAGCCGTTTCCGAAAATTCCTTTTTCATTAATTCAACACCATAGGTACTTGCAAATGCCATCATATATCTGTTATCAAGCTTCATAAAATTATATTTCATAACATCCGAATGGACACCTGCAGATTTTGCATATTCATCTACAATAGTGCTTTCAAAATAAGACATATTTGCCTTTGCCGCTCCTGCCATTATTTCTCCCAGTTTTACAAGGTCATCATTATTTACAGTGGCAGGGCTTCCGAAATCTTTGGCAATATCGAGACAATCCTTTGCAATGGTAAGTAAAGCGCTGGCACAGCAATAATAATACCCTACATAATACAGTTCTTCCATAAGCTGAGATTCGTCATAAGAACTGATATTTTTCTGTATTGTACTGATTTTATCATCTGCAAGCAGAATGAATCCTTCTGCCATTGTGAGTTTACTGTAGGCTTCGAATAATGCCACATAATCACTGGTAGATTCAACATCTTCTGCTTTAAGATTATCCATAGCCGCACTTAACTCGGTTTTAACAGATTCCTTGCTTTCAAGATAGGATATGGCACCGTCAAAACCGCTGTTCTGATAGCGCTGTATCATATTCATGGCAAGCACTATGGCATCCATTTGAACTGTAGCGCCTGTTGCCCTGTCATAGGCTACACTGGCCATACCCTGTGAAAGGGCATTATCGGCTTTCTGAGCCAGCTGATCAACCATACCGGCAAAACCGCTGAAATAGGTCTGATAGTCTTTAGGAAAAGATTTATACTCACCTTTTAACTTTTTGTATCTGCTGTACCATTCCTTTGCTCTTCCTTTAAATCTGTCGAAGGCTTTTGACGGCAGTTGAGGAGGCGTATCGGAAACTTCCATTTGAGGGAGACTGTCTCCTGTAAGAAGTTTATATGCTTCATATACATTGGAAACTTCCTTTACTTCCAGACCGAGTTTCTTCCCTTTCTCTATTACATCGACAGATGCTTTTGTAGCCATATCAACTGAATATCTCTGTCCTGCAGGAATAAGAACAAGGGTTTTTCCTTTTTTCTGAGCACCGTAAAGTTTCTGAGGTATACCTCCTACAGGGCCTATTGTGCCATCAGGATTAATGGTTCCTGTCATAGTGGCATCTTCTCTTACCTGCTGCCCGCGGAGAGCGGCAAGAGTACCTACTGTCATAAGACAGCCGGCACTGGGGCCGTCAATTCTGCCTCCTGTATCGAAAGAAAATTCATAATCTGTGGCATCTTTACCAAGGAGCATGTTTGCAAGGACGACTGCCATCCAGCCCGATGAGCGCCACATATCCCCTGTTCCTCCCGCTTCACTTTCACCGAAGGAAACCTTCATCTTTTCACTGGTTTTCTTCTCTGCTTTTATTACAACCTCGCTGGAACCTCCGCTGGGAGGATCTCCGCCTAAATAATAAAGAGCATCTATTTTTACCTCTTTTTCTTCCCCTGTGTCGGGAATTGCCGGTGTTACTTCACCGGCGGAAGGGGTTTTTTGAGCTACATCCGTTCCGGGAGTCACATTACCTGATGGGGTCTGCTGTAGTAATTTATTGCATGGAGGACAGCAGCAGGAAGAAAATAGTAGTATAGAAATAATTACTGAAATTGCAAGTATCCCTGTTGTTTTTTTCATTGTAATAACCTCCTTAAAAAAATCGTTACGCGTTACGCGTTACGCGTTACGCGAGGCAAAACCTGAGATGTCAGAGAGAAAACATTCCCGGCGATACTTCCTGACAGATTATATTACGGGCTTCCAGATATAAATTCTTCTAAAATCTATAAATTTCCTACATAAATATAAATTATTTAGATAAATTGCTTCTACTCATTTCCATCTAAAGCCTTATTTTACGCTATTAAAAACGAAAATTCCTATACCAAAAATTTATTTTTTTCCGCCTATGATACGGGAAATTTTTGTTTCCAGAAGAAGTGGAAATTCCGTAAAAAGCCTGTCATTCAGATATGCCTGAAACCATACAAGTCCCGGTCTGTAAAGAGGAAAATTCTTTAAAGGCGATAAAAATCTCTTAACGGCAAACTGCTGATCACAGTGAAAATTCCTCTTTAAAATCTCAAAATAAAGCTGATCCTTCTGGGCTGTAAGTATTTTTATCTCTTCTTTATAATCACCTTCAGGAACTACCCATTCTGTAACTATACAGAAAGAAATATTCGAAGGATATGTCACAGCTTTGATTTTATTAAATATACCGCTCAATACAGGTCTTTCTGACATATCTTTGCCTATGGCATCACATAACATAAATGATTTTATAAACACTTCCAATACAGCTGACTCCTTAAATCGTAACGCGTGACGCGTGACGCGTGGCGCGAGGATCGTTTATTATGAACAAAAATATAATATTGATTTATTCTATAAATATAAAAAAAATCCTACATAAGAGTTATCTTTACAGTGAACAGTTACCAGTGAACAGTTACCAGGGAATGTATAAAATTACGTTTCACGTGTCATGTCCAACGCATCACGCATTACGCGTCATCCATCGCCCGCCACGCCGGTACAGTGTCATAAAAAATTAAAAATGCAGGAAATTCAGGAGAAATTTAGAAATCTATTTATTATGAAACAAAAAGTTATCAATGATCCTGTTCATGGATTTATACTTATAGATCCTCCGTTAATTCTGGAATTAATGGACAGCTATACCTTTCAGAGACTCAGAAGGATAAGACAGTTAGGAACTACCTTTATTACATATCCCGGGGCAGAACATACAAGGTTTGCCCATTCAATAGGTGTTTTTTATCTTGCCACAAAGATAATATCACACCTGTTAAATCTTTCGGGAAATCCTTTTTCTCATTTAAACAGAGAAGAAAAAGAAAGACTTCACCTGCTGGTTCAGGTAGCAGGTCTGCTCCATGATATAGGCCACGGCCCTCTTTCCCATGTATTTGAACGTATTTCCGGTCTCCCCCATGAAGAATGGACAAAAAAAATCATACTCGGCGATGAAAATTGTGATGAAATCCATACTATACTTACAGGAAAAAATAATCCTTTCGGTACAGATTTTCCTTCAGATCTTCTGGCAATACTCAATAATAAGTATATAGATCCGAAGGAAGGATACCTGTCATGTGTAAATCCCATCATATCAAGCCAGTTAGATGCAGACAGACTCGATTATCTTCAGAGAGATGCCTACTATACGGGAGTAAGATCGGGTTTTATAGATGCAGACAGGATAATCTATACACTTGATCTTTATAAATCGGAAGAAGACGGCAAAATAAAAGAAAAAATCGTAGTATGGGATAAAAGCTTTTATAATGTGGAAGAATATATTTTTTCCAGATATTATATGTACTGGAAGGTCTATCACCACAGGACTACAAGATTTTTCGATTTGCTCTTTATGAATATAGTAAAAAGACTTAAAGAGAGTAAAGAACCTGATGATTTAAATATTGCCTCTAAAAATCTTTTAAACATACTCATAAAACCTTCTCCGTCTCTCCAGGACTGGCTTATGCTTGACGAATCCGATTTACTTTATTCAATCAAAATGTGGGCTTTCAACGGTAAGGATGCAATACTGAAAGATCTATGCGAAAGATTCATAAAAAGAAAGGTTTTTAAATCTATTCCCGATTCTTTTATAGTGAATGAAGAAAAAATAGAAGAAGTAAAATCTTTCCTTCTCGGGAAAGGTCTATCACCTGAATATTATTTCCTTCAGGATACGGCGTCTAAAGTGGCATATGATTTTTATACGGAAGAACATGAACGTATCTATATAATGGACAAATATACCCATAAACCATGCCCCATATCAGACTTATCCGATAAAGTAAGAACACTGGCAAAGAAAAATATAGAAAAAAGATTCTATGTACATCCCGATTTTCATGAACATATTCTTAAAATCTTAAAAGTTTAAAATTACCGGAGTGTAAACCTGTGTTAGAGCCTTATAGAAACAAAAGATCTTACAATTTCGTTAAAAACCCTCGCGTCACGTGTGACGCGTCACGGGTCACGATTTTATGAAACAAATAATTACAGGTGTCCACACATTACTGGATCTCATATTCAGAGAAAAAGACCTTTCTCTGTCAATAATGTCACAGACAAGGCTTACAGAAGGTATAGCAGGCCATATAGAAGTTCAGTCTTCAAGACCGGCACACTATGAAGCAGAAGTTCCTGTTCAATTCAGCTATATGGATGAACCATATGAAGTTATTGTAAGAGGACGTATTGACGGCATATACAGATATGAAGATACCCTGAAGATTGAAGAAATAAAAACTACCTACATGGAGCTTGAAGCATTAAGGGCCGGTATTCATCCCTATTATGAAGCACAGCTTAAACTCTATATGTATTTCCTCAAAGAACAGAATAAAGATAAAAAGATTGAAGGAGTGCTAACATACTATTCATTGCAGACAGGTCAGACAAGGGAATTTAATATAGATTTCAATGAAAAAGATTTCAGAGATTTTTTTGAATATCTTGCGAAAACCATTATAGATATAAAAAGAAAAGAAGATGAATGGAAGGAATTAAGAGATAATTCCATCCAGGAATTGACATTTCCCTTTGACATACTGAGAAAAGGCCAGAAGGAACTGGGAGAGAAAATTTCACAGATTATAGAAGAAGGGAAAAACCTTCTACTGGAAGCACCTACAGGGACAGGGAAAACTGTGGCAATACTGTTTCCTTCCATAAAACATCTACATTCATGTCTTTATGAGAAAATTTTTTTTCTCACTGCAAAGACTCCGGGACAGAATATAGTAAGGGAAACACTTCAGATATTTAAAGAAAAAGGACTTCATATGAGAAGCGTTTTTTTAAATGCAAAAGAAAAGATGTGTTTCATGGGTGATTGTAACTGTGATCCTTCCCTGTGTAAATACGCAGAGAGATATTATGAAAAACTTCCATCTGCCATCGAAGATATAATGAAAGATGAAATTTTTACAAGAGAAAAAATTATTTCCCTATCAGAAACATTTAAGATATGTCCTTTTGAATTCTCTCTTGATCTGTCACTTTACTGTGACATGATAGTCTGTGATTATAATTATGTCTTTGACCCTGCCGTATATTTAAGAAGATATTTTCTCGGGGGAAAAGAGAAATATCTGTTTCTCATAGATGAAGCCCATAATCTGGTAAACAGAGGAAGGGATATGTATTCTGCCTCTATAGATAAAAAGACAATACTCAATCTTAAAAGAGAAATGAAAAATAAAGACAAGAAATTATATAAATTCTTTGATGATATGAATAAACAGTTTATTTCGTGGAATAAAGAATTAAAAGAAGATAAAAAATCCATCCTTCTCTTAAATGACATACCTGAATGTTTTAATATATGGAAAGAAGATTTTTTCAGCATGTCAGATGAATTTTTCGGTAGTAATAACCAGTCTCTGGAGCTAAAAAATTTTTATTATGACTTTCAGCATTTTAAGAGAATAATGGATCTTTCTTCGGAAGATCACAGAATTTTTATAAAAACCGGACATCAAACTCTATTCTGGAAAATATTCTGCCTCAATCCCGGAAAAGAACTGGCAAAAAGATTTAAAAAAAGTCATGCTTCTATTTTATTTTCAGGTACTCTCACGCCGCCGGAATATTTCAGAGATCATACGGGTTTAAAAGAAGAAACTGAATATTTAAGCCTTCCCTCTCCTTTTCCGCCAGAGAATTCACTCTATCTCCATATCCCCGGTATTTCCACTACCTATAAAAGAAGAGAGGAATTCTATGAGAAGATTGCGGAACACATAAAAAGAATTATTTCGGTAAAAAAAGGAATTTATCTGTGCTTTTTTCCTTCCTATAAATTTCTGGACGAAGTTCTGGCAAGGTTTAATTTACCGGAAGACTGCTATATATTTATACAGTCAAAAAATATGACAGAAGCTGAAAGGGATGAATTTTTAAAAAATTTCATTCCTTCTGAAAAAACAAAAGTGGGATTTGTAGTCATGGGAGGCCTTTTCGGAGAAGGCATAGATCTTCCGGGAGAAAAACTCATAGGTGCCATTATAGTCGGAGTCGGCCTTCCCATGGTAGATGAGGAGCAATCTCTCATAAGCGACTATTTCGAAGAAAAAGAAAAAGGCAGAGGTTTTCTTTACAGTTATATGATCCCTGGTATGATAAGGGTCATACAGTCTGCCGGAAGGGTTTACAGGACTCCGTCTGATAAAGGGATTGTAGTGTTAATGGATAACCGGTTCAGACATGGAGGGTATCTGAAACTTATGCCGAAGCGGTGGTTTACAGAGAAAAGAGCCCTGTCATCGGGAGAATATGAAGGTATTTTAAGGGATTTCTGGCATGGTGATTAGATAAAAATTGTGATTTATGCTATATTGACATACAACCAGTATGTTAGTAAAATATTAACATACTGGAGGTGTAACCATTGTTTCTTACTCTGAGAGAATCGGCTTTAACAGAAGAATTTGATTACAATTTTATCAAGTATGCCCTTCGTGAATACAAACATCCCCGTGTAAAGATAAATGATCTTCTGAAAAAAAGTGAAATTATCCGTGTAAAAAAGGGACTTTACATATTTGGCGAAAAACTGGCACGAGAACCTTACTCAAAGGAGACTCTGGCAAATTTGATATATGGCCCGTCTTATATTTCTCTTGAATATGCTCTTTCTTTTTATGGTCTCTTCCCCGAGCATGTAGAAACTGTTACCAGTATAACAAATAAGAGAAAAAAATTTTTTCACACACCGGTGGGAGATTTTTCCTACACATATATACCTCCTTCTATGTATCCATGGGGTATAACTCTTTATAATATAGATAAATATCATTCTATTTTAATCGCTACAAAGGAAAAGGCTATTGCAGATATATTATATCTTTCTGACGATACTATCGATGAAGATGAAATAAAAACATATCTTTTTGAAGATATGAGACTGGACATAGAAGATTTTAGAAAATTTAATCTAAGAAAGCTAAAAAAACTAAGTGAGCTCTATGGAGATAAGGTAAAATCTTTATATAAATTTCTGGAGAAAGTAAAATGAATGAAGCAGTCAAAATAATGCTTGCCCGTTACAGATGTAACAGTATAAATGATTATGAAAATGCTCTGAAGGAGATTATTCAGGAGATAGCACTCCTGGGACTGTGGCGTTCAAAATTTTTTGAAAAAGCTGCTTTTTACGGAGGTTCTGCATTAAGAATTTTATATGGTCTGGAAAGGTTTTCTGAAGATCTGGATTTTACACTTTTAGAAAAAGATGAAACTTTTTGTTTTGAACATTACTGCAGGGCAGTTCAGGATGAATTGAATGGTTTTGGATTTTCTGTAACAGTTGAAAAGAAAGAGAAAAAGATTGACTCAAATATCAGTTCTGCTTTTATAAAGGCAGGAACGGTCAGGAATATGATTATTATCGATATGCAGACATCGGTTATAAAAAAGATACATAGAGAAAAGACTATGAAAATAAAGCTGGAAGTCGATATAGATCCTCCAGGCGACTTTCTTACAGAAGTAAAGTACCTGTTTCAGCCTGTAGCTTTTTCTGTTAACACCTGCAGTTTACCCCATCTTTTTGCCGGGAAAATGCATGCCATTCTCTGCAGGTCCTGGGGGAAAAGAGTAAAAGGAAGAGACTGGTATGACCTTGTATGGTATATGGGAAGAGATATACCTGTCGGGTTGAAACATCTGGAAAACAGGATGAAACAAACAGGACATCTCAAAGAAAAAGAGGTGCTTACAGAAGAAATTCTGAAGGAAAAACTCCTGGAAAGGATTAAAACTGTAGACTTCAATAATGCCAGAAAAGATGTGGTTAATCTCCTGAAAGACCCTTCTTCTCTGACCCTCTGGTCAGAGGAGTTTTTCAGTTTTATCTGTAAAAAAATCAGGACTGTTCAATAAAAATATAAAGAATTTATTACTTTGTTCGTAATAAATTCTATAATCTTTTTGATAATAACACTTATCCATGATTTTGTTCAGCTTCTATCTGCGTGCCACATGTATCAAGATAATTTTTCCATAATCGTTTCTTACATTCAGGGCATACAGTATGACTTATGTCCTGAATAATATCTGAAGTTTCCGTCCATATACCTGTATCAATATCTTTTACTTTTCTGCACCATGCACATTGTTTTAATTTATATTCATCTTTCTTTATGATATTTATTATAATAACGTCCCTCCTTCAGATTTCTGGTAAAAAAATATCCTTCTCACACTTTACTGATGTAATCGTAAATAATATATATGCTTTTATAACACGTAACGCGTTACGGGATAAGAACCTTTATTACATGCTTACGCTCAGGTCAGTAACATGTAAAAGTAAAATCAATATCCATAAGACCATGACCAGGTAATATTATTATTATCTATTCCATCAATAATCTTTGTTCCGGGAAGTTTTCCCAGAGCTTCATCATAGTGAGTGCTTACTTTAGCACCATTTAAAGTAACAGTTTTACCTACAAATGAGCCCCATAAATCAGAATTGCTATTACCCATACCATGTAATGTAATATTTGCATTAGGAGCATAAATAGCTCCGCATAAACTTCCTGCGCCTCCAAGGTTGACTTCAGTACAGGTACTGGTCCCATAAATCATCAGATGAGAAGCAGAAGCGAGAGGTGTAGTAACAGCATTTCTACCATTACCATTACCGGTTGTTATAGTATTAATATTAGCCTGCCCACTAAGGTTAATGGAACCGGTAACATAAATAGTTACATTTCCATTAACCTTGAGACTGGTTTCTGCATTACCGCCGCCGGTGAGAGTTAAATTCTCAAATATATAAACCCCTTCATTCAGAGTTGTAGTGTTGTTACCACTTATACTGAGATTTCTGTATGCGCCACCACCGGACAGAGTAGAACCTGCATTAACATCAACAGTGCCTGCAACTTTATTAGGAACAGGAGGTAAGTCGAATGGCTCAGCAAGAGGAGTATAATTCTGTGCCGGCAACGTTACCTGTATACCATTTGGATCACGATAGGTTCCGCTTCCTGAAACATCTACTCCTGATGGTACTTTTATCTGGCCATTTATATTCCTTCCTCCAAGAGCTAACGTATTTGGATCTGAAGAAAGACCACTATTAACTCCGATATCACCATGACTGCCACCGGAATAAACATTCGGGTTAACAGAAGAATCATAACTATCACTCAGAAAACCCTGGCCTGCATTACCGCTCGTGTCAATCCCTTCATCAGCAAAAATTGAATATTGAAAAGGATTGGAATCTTTTATAAGTGCAGTCCCTATAGCAATAACCCTTGCTTTGGATTTATAATTTGCAGAACTGACATATCCGCAGTAACCTGTAGCAACAATTTCAATCTTTCCCGGAGGAATATTCGGTATAGCACCACTTATGGATGGTACAGATGTAGTTCCATTTATATTATTTTTTATCTGAACCTCGTAATATCCACGGATTTTCTGGTCTGTAACAGTATAAGTAGTTAAAGGGGTAGGCGGTAATGGTGTATTACAATCAGGGTCCTGTTCCACCATGTAAATAGCATAAGAAACACCGGCTTTGGCTGCTTCTACGGCTGTTATACTATAATTTTTCTTTGTTATTACATTTGCCAGAGTCATACCTCTTATAACAAGAGCAGTACCCAGAATAGCAATCAAAACAAGGGACATAATCGTAATAGCTATTCCCATACCTTTCTGATTTTTAAATAACTTTTTCAACATATTCTTTACCTCCTTAATTCATTTTAATTGCTCATATTCATAGTAAAAGAAACAATAATGGAATTATAAGATGTACTGGGATTATTAGGATCAAAATTAGTATTTGCTTTTTCAGATATTATTATATCTACTTTCAATGGTAATTTAGTTCCTATAACAGACGGAGGAATACCTGCAGGAGAAACACCTATCTCCGGGAAATTCAAATCTCTTACTCTATGGGCTATAATCATTTTTTGCAGCCACCCATCCCCGATTGAACCGCCTGTAATAAAACTGTTTACACCTAATCCATATGGAAGCGGTATAACACTACCAGTTGTGCCTCCGGCAGGATCCCGTAAAAATTCTCTTCTACACAGAGCCTTTTCATTTGACTTTTCATCTGTATCTATATAATAACATACATACTTATACCATATAGATTTTGCAGTATTGGGGTCAATCTGAAATTCATTATTCTGGTTAAAATCTCTGGCAGAAGCAAATATTATTCCCGTTGGTTGATTAACATCGGAAGGATTATATATAGTAGTAGTTTTATAAGATGATTCCATAAGTTCTCTTGAAAGTTTCGCTAAAGCTACCGATGCATCCTGCTGCATGTTGGAAAGACTGGATTGAGAGAGATAACTTTTTTTTAGAAGCAGTCCTATACCTGCTATCATGGTAAACATAATCCCCATAACAGATATGGTTATAAGGAGTTCTACAGAAGTAACACCTCTCTTCTTTTTTATAGCCATTTCAGCACCTCCTTTATATACCGGAATTCCCCGGATTAACTACAATAGTTACAAGTTCTATCTGTCTGAGCCTTCCACCGCCTGTAGCTATGCCACGACCCATAGTATGTTCATTCCATGTAACTCTCACGTTCAGATTATAAATACTATTTAATTTTATGGCAGAAGAAGATATATTAACCTGAAAATTTGTAGAACTAACAACTCTATTTACATTGGTTGTAACGACTACAGGTTCTGAATGGCCTGTAGAAGTAAGCTGGCCTTTAACCTGGTCCCATCTGACAGTGGTCGGAGTGGCATAAAGTTCCATATATGACTGGGCAATCTGCTGTGCAAGAAGTCTGTTCTGTGAACTTTTTATAAAAATTCCAGTACCGGGAACTACCTGTAATATGGAAAGAAATCCTATAGAAAGAACTATGATTGAAATCATTGCATCTATCAGTGTAATACCCTTTTCTCTGCTCATATATCATACCCCCTTTTTTATTACATGAATACCTCATAATAAACCCTGTTATTTTAAATTGGAAGAAATAAATACAAGACTCATGGGAGTCACAACAGGGCTGGCAATTTTATTAGTATTTTTATTTTCTATATCACACATATAGATATAATTTAAGGCATGGTCAAAGGTAGTTGTGCCGACATAAAGCTGTTTTCCGTCTTTAGAAAAAGTAAGGCTACATGGTATATTTTGAAATTTCATTTTATCTACAACTTTGTCATCTATAAGTGATATAAGAAGGACTTCCTGAGGTTTCTGGCACATTACAGCAAGTAATTTCTTATCTTTAGAAAAAGCAATTTTACCGGGGCCATCACCTGTCTCTATTCTGGAAACAACCTGTTTTTTATCACCGTCTATAACAAGTATCTCATTTTTATCTATTATCGATAAATAGAGTTTATTATTAAGACCGGAATTAATTATATCTACAGGGGTACCATCAATCTTTATGGAAGCGAGTAAATTTCCCGTAATTTCCATAACGTCTACAGTCATAGAATCTCTGTTAACTACGAAGAGTTCCTCACCTGTAGAAGAAAAACAAACTGAAACAGGACCTTTGCCTCCACTCTTTAATGTAGCTACAGGATTATTATAATCTGTATCTACAAGGGTTATAGTATCTGAAGTTCTGCCGGTTACTGCAAGATAATTCTGAACGGGGGAAAAGCTCAATCCCTTCGGATCATTACCTACTTTTATTTGTGTTACTATTTGATTTTTTCCTGAATCAAAACATTCCAGGAAATCGGAACCGGAAGTTACATAAACATATTTACCATTTCTACTCAAAATTGCATCTCCAGGCAGTTTGTATTTTGTCTTAAGAATTTGCATAGCATCAGGTTTCTTTATATTCATTGAAGCTATTCCATTATTACCTATAATTATAATTTTCTCCTCTTTACCTGTTCTTGAAGTGGCAAACATTATAGCGACACCTATTAAACATAACACAAATATGGCACCAATGGCTATCAGCTGATTCATATGGGCATACCAGATTTTTTTCATATTCCACGAAATAGAGTTACAGATTTCCTCTATAAAAGATTTCGGCATGGCCTCCATCGTTTTCTCTGTTTCAATCTTCTGCTTCATTTTTATGGTAACAGATCTGCCCTGAGTTGTATCAAAAGAAATTTTCTCAAGTAATTCTCTGACTTCGGATATCTTCTGTATTCTTTTATCCTGATTGAATTCTATACATTTAGTAGCAATCTCACCCAGTTCTTTTTTACCTCTCAGAGGAGAAAAATTAAGGGGATTATTTCTGGGATCTTCCTTTGTTAACATATAATATAATAAAGCTCCCACGCCAAAGATATCAGCCCTGGTATCAACAGGCTTTAAGCCATATTGCTCAGGTGCCGAATAGCCGGGAGTTCCCATATATTTATTATGGGAAAATCCTTTATCTAACATTCTTGAAAGTCCGTAATCTGTCAGTTTTATGTTACCATCACCGGTAAAAAGTATATTTTCAGGTTTGAGATCATAAAATATGACCGGCCCTCCGGCAGAATAATGGAGAGCAGAAAGGGCATCACATATCTGAAGAGTCCATTCTTTAATTTTATCAAAAGGTATATCTTCATTATATTCCTTCATAACATCAACAAGGTTTGTTCTTCCTGCATTCTCACATTCCGTAACAATATAAACCCTGTATTTCAAGAATTCCTTTTCGTCTTCCGTAAAGATATCATATACAGGGCTCAGGTTTTCATGAGTTATATTAATAATATGCTTGATTCTGTCTTCAAGAGATTCTATAATTTCTTTTCTGAATTTATCATCAGATATGGAAAATACAAGCTCCCTTATTAATACATTTTTTTCAGGATTATAAATATCAAATGCTATGTATTTAAGATCATTTTCTTCACCTTCGTTTGATAAAACCTGAATAATTTTATATTTGTCTCCAAGAATAGTGTCTTTAGATAACCGGGTAGTTTCTCTCATAAGTTTCACCTTTTCCACATCCTTTTCAGTTAAAATAGATTATTCATTTTCTATATAATCACTACAGCGCCAGATACCACCTTCTGCTCCGGCAAAAGCACAGGTATTACTTTTTATGCAATTAGAACATAAACCTCCGGTATAATCTCTTACTTTATTGTGAGGAAAAATAATAGTATTTTCCTCTGTCATTACATAGCTATGGTTACCACATGAAGAAAGATAAAGATATTTATTATCGCAACTATACTCCCTGATTTTCAACATAGAATTTCTCCTTCACTACGAAGATTATATCGTTTATCTAACTTCATCAATTAATATAATAGCAACTTCTGTACCAACAGGAATTTTACCGATATAAAGATGCAATTTTCTCTTTACGCTATAAGGAATTGAATGGGGAATAAAAAATTTTAAGAAAAAAAATGATGCGAAAAAAAACTTTTTTTGCCGGGGAAATATACCTCGGTGGGGAAATTTTACCCGTTTTTTTTAAATTATTCATTTTAGAGAGCGTAATGGATGATACTATAATCGTGACGTGTAACGGGTAACACGGTTCGTGATGCGTGATACATGATATATGATGGGCGTTTATTCAAACGCCCCTACCGGTCACCCTTCACCCATCACGACTCACGACTCATCATCAAGCTTAAATTTTTTCAATTTTTCTCTGAGGGTTTTTCTATCAATACCAAGTATCTCTGCAGCCTGTGTTTTATTGCCTCCTACAGTTGACAGAACATTGGATATATATTCTAATTCCACTTCTGCAAGGGGTCTGTTAAAGCCAGACGTTCTCAGTGCTGAAAAACGCATAAGAGAAGGTAAATCAGGGACTTCTATTAAGTCTCCGTCTGTCATAACTACAAGGCGATTGATTACATTCTCAAGTTCTCTTATATTTCCGGGCCAGTGATAATTTTTAATAACCTGGAGGGCATTATCCGAAAAGGCCGGCACAGGTTTACCTGTTTCTCTGGCAAACTTTGCGGCAAAATGATATGTTAACAATACAATATCTTCTCCTCTTTCCCGAAGTGGCGGGAGATCAATAGTAATAACATTCAGGCGAAAATATAAATCTTCCCGGAATATACCTTTTTTAACAAGCATCTGAAGATCCTTATTGGTTGCAGCAAGAACCCTTACATCCACCGTTCTTGTTTTTGAAGAACCTACCATACAGACTTCTTTTTCCTGAAGGACACGAAGAAGTTTTGCCTGCATGGCAAGGCCTGTATCACTTATTTCATCAAGAAATATAGTCCCTCCGTCAGCAGTTTGAAAAAAACCTGCTCTTGTTTCTGTAGCACCGGTAAAAGAACCTTTTACATGTCCGAAAAGCTCACTTTCAAGTAAACTTTCCGGTATACCGCCGCAGTTTACCGGGACAAATGGAGAAGCTGCACGGGTTCCGGTATAATGTATTGCTCTGGCAACAAGTTCTTTTCCCGTACCACTTTCGCCGGAAATAAGAACAGTAGCAGAAGTGGAGGCTGCTTTCTCTATTTCGGAAAAAATCTTTTTAATAGCTACGGACTGGCCTATTATGCCATAAGGAGCAGGGGGAATATCACTTAATTTATTTCTTGCCCTCCTGAGCATAAGTTTATCCATTACCCGTCTTACAGCAGCAAAAAGTTCGTCAGATGTAAAGGGTTTGGCAAGATATTCCTCTGCGCCAATCTTTACGGCTTCGACAGCACTTTCAATAGATGCATAACCGGTAATCATCATAATTTCCGTATCTTTAAAATTTTCCCTTACATGTCTTATCAGATCCATGCCGCTTACCTTTGGCATACGAAGATCTGTGATTACAAGATCAACCATCATGGTTTCAAGAATCTTAATGGCTTCTCCCACACCTGAAGCAGTAAAAACCTCATATCCCTGAGATGTGAGATTTCTCTGGAAAACTTCAAGTGTATTAATTGAATCATCAACAATTAAGATGCGTCCTTTTTTAGGCACTTTATGCACACACCTTCCCTGTGTTCATGACGTGCTATGCGTCACATTAACGTTATTTCCTCCCGTAACGGGTCACGCGTTACCCGCTACGTTAAAGGTATCCGTATTTCAAACCTTGTTCCTTTACCTTCTTTACTGTCAATATTAATACTCCCTCCATGGGAAGACACTATGCCATGTACTACAGCAAGGCCCAGACCTGTTCCCTGATTAACATCTTTTGTAGTAAAGAAAGGATTGAATATATTTTTTTTAGTTTCTTCATTCATACCTTCTCCCGTATCCTCTACAGTAAGAGAAATACAATTTTCGGCTGAACAGGTTTTTATTTCAAGTCTTCCGCCGCCTGGCATAGCCTGAATGGCATTGGTTACAAGATTAATAAGAACCTGGGTCATCTGAGACGGATCTGCAGTAACAGAAGGAAGAGACTCTGATAGATTAATTACCACTTCTATACCGGACTGTTCGCATTTTCCTTCAAAAAAATAAAGACTGTCTTTAATTATATTATTAATATTCAGAGTAACCTTATTTGAAGGCACCTGTCTGGCAAAAAGGAGCAGTTTTTTTACTATTTCTCTGGCATAAAGAGAAGATTTTTCTATTTTTTCCAGATCAGATACCGTCTGTTCAGGGAGAGACGGACATTGTTTGGCAAGCTGAGCGAAACCAAGTATATTTCCCAGTGGTTCATTTAATTCATGGGCTATGCCTGAAGCAAATTTTCCTATAGTTGCAAGCCTGTCTGCATGTCTTATCTGTTCACTGGAAGCATCAACTCTTGCAAGCATACTGTCAATGGTACAGGCCAGAGAAGCAATTTCGTCTTCTCCGGGAAGTAACTTCTTTAACGAAAGATCCTTTATAAGACCTATATTATCAACACTGTTACTCAGGAGATAAAGACGGGAAAGAACTATCATATCAAGAAGCAGCATATTTACTATTCCAATTACAATGGCAACTACCAGAAAGGAGAGTATAAAATAATAGAGACTCCTCTTTCCTTCAAGATAAATCTCTCTTATCATGTCTACCTTTAATATAAGAGCAGGATTTCCATAGATATCTTTTAACATAATATAACCTGCCGTATAATCTTTATTAAGAGGTCTTATAAAAATACCTGTTTCTTTTAAGAAATGTTCCTTTACCTGCAGGACATCATCAGGCATATCAATGGCACTGAATTTATATATATTAATGGAAAGAGACGTAATCTCCCTGAGTCTGTTAATCTCTGGCTCATCAATAAATCTGCCCATAATCAATGTACCTCTTGAAGGTCCTTCCCATTCATTTGTAAGAATGGGGCGGGATGAAACAATCATAGGTTTTCCCTGAAACATAATAATACCTTCGACACTGCTGGTAGTACTCTGATGATTTAAAAGGGGAGAATTATTCAGAAACTTATTCAGGCTTTCAGTAACATGTATATCTTTACCGGTATCAAGATCAACTGCTTTAGAACAAACTACTTTCCCTGAAGAATTAGTAAAAATTACAATATTGACCCTTAAATTCACAAGAGTAGTATTCTGAAGATTGGCTTCAGAATAGGATTTATTCAAATCTTTAACAAAACGATAAGTATCATCCCAAGGAGCCCAGTCTCCTGTAACGGCAGCAAGAGATAAATACTCATCCTGCAATGCATTTACAGCTCTTTCTACATTCCTTGTGACAGTTTTTTTTTCTAAATCAATAAATCCTCCCAGAAGTATTACTCTTGAAATAATGTAAAGTAATATAATTAAAAATATAAAGGTAATAATTATAACAACAAGCGTTTTTTTACGTATATTCATAATAATTCGTGACGCGTCATGCGTGACGCGAGGATTTATTTTAATATAGTTAGTTTCATAACTATCTATATAATAAGTCGTAATGCGTGATGCGTGATGCGAAGGGATTAAACCCGTCACGCATTACGATATATATATTATATATTATATATTATATTATTCCAGTTATCAAATAATTTGACATTAATAACTTAAAAATATATAATATTTATAAATATAAATAAATACTAATGAAAGAAGGTTCAAATAAATGGATAGTTTAAAGACAGCGTCTCCATATAATCTTTCATATAATAACATCATAAATACACAGATCGCGCAACCTAAAGTTCCTTTTAAGTCCATTAATCCCCCTGCCGGCCAGGAGACAAATCCGACAGCGCCGGGAGACAGCACCTTATCTAAAGAAGATCTGAAAAAAGCAAGATTGAAGTCACTTACAACTGCACAGGACAAGATGATGAAAAACAAAAGATTGAAGCCCCGTGACGGGAAAACCTTCTGTAACGAAGGATTGAACTCTACGTTAAAACAACTTGGAGTTCCTGTAGAAGAAGCAGGAGTAGCCCATAAAAGCGGATGTGCCCTTACGGCAAATGTTATAGCAAAAAATATGGCAGCTTCAGCCAAAGAAGAAAATGGTTACTGGACTGAAGTAGATCCGAAAAAAGCCCAGGAATATGCAAATAACGGACTTCCTGTAGTGGGTACACAGGTAAGTAAAAAAGGGCACGGACATGTGGCAACAGTTCGTCCCGGTTATGAACCATCTGAAAATCCTATGATAAATAATATAGGCAAATCCAATAAAGTTATGAGAGAAAATTATTCTTTTAACAATGGCGTTCCTGTACATTATTATGTAGCAAGAAATGAAGCCAAAAGTACAGGCATATAAGAAGTGAAGGATGAAGGATAAAAAGCAAATGATTTATATGAGAATCGTGATGTGTAACGCGTAACGCGTGACATGAGGAAAAAAATTCTCATACGTCGTTATAACCAAACAAATTATAGTTATTAGTTATTCACCTTTCACATGAATAAAATATTAATTTTAACAGATGAATTCTCCAATACTATAAGTCCTGTTTCTTATCTAAACGGTTATCTTCACGAAACCGGTAAAAAAGCAGATGAATTTGTAACAGACGAAAATACTGATCTTAAAGAATTATTTACACTGGCCGGTAGTTATGACATTATCGGTCTCAGCAGCTGGGGTCATGACAGAGAAGAAATACTGGATTTATTGTTTAACCTGAGAAAAAAGGGGAAAACCACTGTCATAGGCGGCCCCGGTATAATAGAAGAACAAAAACATTTTACCCATACAGTATCAGGCGCCGGAGAGTATTTTCTTCTTGACCTTTTAAATGGGAAAAAACTTCCTCCTTTTTACAGAGAAACTAAAGAGCCACCTTATAAATTTAAACTTACAGATTTTTCACTCATGAAATTACCTTCAATGGATAACAATATATCAGTTTCCGTGAGAACTTTTGATGGATGTTACTGGGGAAAATGTTATTTCTGCACCTATAATCACAATTATCCAAACAGATTAACTCTCCTTGATGAAAACAAAGCCTCTTTAATAAGCAGGACCTTTGATAAGATAGTAAACGATATAAAAGAAGTAAAAAATCATGCCGAAGTCACATTCTACATGACCCATGCAAGTATTAACAAAAAAAATCTTGAATATTTACTCGAAGCCATAAAAAAATCCGAGAAAAATTTCAAATGGGTAACCTTTATAAGACCTGAAGCGTGGGTAATAAAATACCTGAAAGATATTCATAACCTCAACGGAATTTTAGATACAGGGTATGAATTTATATGTAATAGAGATCCTGTCAATAAAGGCTGTATTCCTGAACATGAAATAAGACTATCTCTCGAAGCATTCAGAGAACAGGTTCCTGTTAAAGGAAATTTCCTTTATTGTATACCGGGAACAGAAGAGAGAGATCTTATAGAATGTGCTGTAAATACAGGCAGGATAAGACACTGTTTTTCTTCTTTCGTACTGGGCCAGTTATTTATAGAAAAGGAAACAGAATTTTATAGAAAAAAAGAAGATTTTCATATTATATGTCATGATGACATAATTAATTACGGAAGATCTGGCGGCGGAAATTATATGGCTCATTTCGAAGATTATTCAGGTTTTCGGACTGTAAAAGATTATAATCTCTTTATAGAACATAATAAAAAATTCGCTATGGCTGTAGCGGAAATTATGGAGACAGAAATTTCCTCCTGGGAAGATCCGATTGACATAGAAGTTCAGTTGCCTCCTCTGGATAAAGAAAAAGTCTATAATATTCTGACTGCATATTTTGACGATAAAAATTTTATAAAAAAATCTATTGATAATACCTGGCGTATTTCTTCCGATATAAAGCAAAAACAGTGAGTAGAATTTTTTCCACTCACCATTCACTCTTCACTCTTCACTTTTACCCATTAAAATCTCATTTTCTCACTTCTGGAAGCAACTGACGAACCGGGGAAGTAACTTGTAACCTTTGAAAGTGCTTCAGTCCTGTTAGTCGTGCCCAGGATTTTATAAACACATGTTTCAGGGCTGCCTCCGTTGGGATAAGAAATCATAATGTAACTGTTCTCATCATTAGAGTAAAGAAGGAGTACTACATGGTCGTAACTGGATGCAGGCTGATATAAATATACAGACTCTCCGCCATAAACACTCAGAAGTAAAACAGTCATTCTATAACAATTCAATAATTTACTGGTATAAATCTGTTCCGCACTTGATGAATCCGGCCATACAAGCCCGTTCTGACCGTAAAGGGAAAAAGTCCATCCGTTATGTCTTTCACTGTCATTCCACCAGGTAACAAACTCTGTTGGTTTCATAGAAGCAACTTCAGATTTCCATTGAGTAAATTCACTCTGGGTACCGGTATCTACTACAGGAACTACAGATGTAGAAGTATCTACAGAATTTGAAATAGCAGATGAAGTAATACTTTCGCCGCCGCCACCTCCGCAGGAAGAGAAAAATAATATAACAATCATAAGAGCTATCAGTATAAATATTCTGAAAACCATAAATTCCACCCTTTCTTTAATTAATATGTTTCCAAAGGTTTATATCTTCAACTAATTATAAGATCGGCAGAATTTAAATACTTTAGAGGCTAAGAATAATGGATAAAAGGAGTAAATTAATTTATTCTTCTATAGTTCTTAAGGTTTACAGAAATTGAACTTTTGCAATAAAGTAATGAGGGTAAAGTGGTACATTCCGGGACTGTTTTTTTTTCCATGGAATGTACCACTATTTATGCAAGGTTTCTAATATTTGACCGTAGAAAAAGGAGAAATAATAAGCCTGACAGATCCTCCCACAGTAGATTGATTATAAGCATTTGTATCGTCAGGGGTTGCAACATTCCAGTAATTATATCTTGCAGTTACATTATAATAAGGACTGGCATCATTATAGTACATATCTTTACCATTTCCGGCACCGGTATTGGAATAAATATTATTATATGTAATGGAAGGAACAGCAGCAGTAAGTCCCGGATCTATAAAAATACCTCCGCCGTTTGCAATGGCATTATTATATATTATATTATTGAAATTTCCCTGGGCCCCTCCTATTACAGGAACTCCTCTATAAAGATAAATGCCTCCTCCGTTGTTTGCAGTATTTGCCTGAATATTACAGAGACTTATGGAAGGATTTCCAAGGGCGATATAAATACCTCCTCCTCCGAAGGCTTCATTCTGTTCTATTTTATTATTTATAATTACAGGGTTTCCTGCAGAATTGTAGATACCACCTCCAAGATTATTGACTGAACCTGAAGGGCCAAGAGCTTTATTACCAATTATAGTAGTAATAGAATTAATGCTTCCTATAACAGAACCGGCACTATCGGCATTATAAATGCCTCCTCCCTGTCCTGCCTGAGCAGTACTTCCTGCAATATTATCTTTAATAACAGAACCGTTTATAGACGTAGCACCTGTACCGCTGGCGCAATAAATACCTCCTCCTGAAGAAGTAGCAGTATTCCCTTCCACAGTAGATCCGCTTACTGTAACAGAACCTGTGCCATTGACACAGTAGATGCCTCCTCCTGAAGAGGTAGCACTGTTATTTTTTATAACGGAACTTATTAACATATTAACACTTCCGGAACTATTACTGTCACAGTAAATACCGCCACCGTTAACTGCAGTATTATCCTTTATTGTATTTGTACCGTCCAGAGTTACAACATTAATAGAATTATTATATATACCCCCTCCGTTAAAGGCACTGTTATAATGAATAACAGAATTCTGTATTACAGGTCTGGACGAAGCAGAGATAAATATTCCTCCTCCATTGCCTGTGGCACTGTTCTTTAAAGTATCTGCTCCTCCTATGGTGCAGTTCTTTATAACAGGACTGGCACTGGAAATATAAATGGCTCCGCCACTGGTTGCAGAACAGGAAGTAACAGTGGAATTCTCTATTAAAGGATTACTGTTAAACATATAAATACCTCCTCCGTTAGTGGCAGAAGAGGATGTTATTTTGCAGTTACTTATTACAGGGCCGGCGTTTGCTATAGATATTCCGCTTCCGCTCTGATTCTGAACTGTAATATAAGAAAGAGTGGCAGAGGCATTAAAAACTACTCCTTTTTTTATTACAGGCTGAGAAGCTTTTGCGGATCTTACAGTAAGATGATTATCTGAATTAAAGGTTACAGTTTCATCATAATCTCCGGAACGAACAATAATTGTTTTTCCATAGGAAGCTACATCGACTGCTTTCTGCACGGTTTTATAAGGCTTATTCCATGATCCGTCTCCGGAGATATTATCACCTTTCAGAGTATCTACATAAATATTATCACCTGCCGGTTCAAGCAGGGCAGGTACAGTTATGACTTCTCCATTTTTCGTTATACTTACAACAGTGCTGAATGTTTTAAATCCTTCTTTTTCTGCAGTAACTGTATAATCGCCCGGAGCAAGGTCTGTTATTACACTCTCCCCTGCAGCACTGCCTGTAATATCTGTACGGGAAACTTTAACAGTTGCACCGATTGACGGCTGTTCAAGACCATTTTCTGTTTTTTCTGTTACAACTACCTTTACCGAGCCGGTAGAGATGCCGGGAGGTACAGGTGTTGAAGTGGCAGAAGAAGGAGTAGTGGTAGATGATGGAGGTGTTGAAGTTGGATTGCCGGGAGGTACAGTCTGACCTGGAATGGGTGTTGAAGCAGGGGTAGAAGGTAGAACAGAAGGAGTTGAAAATGGAGTATCGGTGGGAACAGGTGTTATTATACCTGCCGGGACTCCTGTATAGGATGGGCCTGTCCCTCCTCCGCAGCCTGAGAGTATAAATAAAATAATAAAAGGGAACAGAATTTTTTTCATAAAAATTCTCCTTTCCGGGTGGTTAATGAAAATCCTTTCAGGCAAGTCCGCAGCATGGAGCATCTTGACGGGGTTTTTAGTTATAAAGGATTCAGGATATAATAACAGATATGTAAGTGAAAAGTCAATGATAAATAAAAATAAATAAAGTATGAAGGAATTAATGGATAAATGTAGTAAGAGCAGGCATAGACTCTGGATTATTGGTAGAACTTTATTTCTCTGTTATTATAAGGCAGTAGAAAGATTTTCACTCATATTTCTGCTTTCCATTATGAATTGTTCCATTTTTGATAGTATTTTCACTGATACAACTAGGACAAACCATTTTTATTCTCCTTAAATTTTTTCTGTTTATTATATCATATCACTACCTCTTTAGGACTATCAAATTTTTAACAAAAAAGTTCCGGCAAAATATTACCGGAACCTTAAAAATACAGACAGTTAAATATCCTTTTTCAGAATATCCTCCAGAGGAGTACCTCTGAGTAAATTTGAGAATACTTCAGAAATACTCTTTCCTCCGATAATTGCAAGAGGTGCCATAGTTTCTGCCATTTTTTCCGCCAGATGTTTATCTGAGAAGGCCTGAAGTGCTGCAATAAGATCTGGAGATACAGCTCCCGCTTTGGCAACTACTGCATCAACTTCTGCTTTCACCTCGGCAAGTTTCTGATGGAGTGCTTTTTCTGCCAGCATAAGTTCCTGTTCCCGTTCCAGTTTATGTCTTTCCAGTTCTGCTTTTGATATATCGGAAAGTTTATCCTGCTGTGCAAGTTTTGCAGACAATCTGCTGTCTTCCGTATGGATTTCGGAAGCAATCTGAGTGAGGGCAAGTTCCAGATTCTTTTTAACCTCTTCTATTTCCAGTGCCAGACCTTTCTGGGTAGTTTCAGCCTGTGCCTGTGCAATTTGCTGTTTGATTTCTTCTGTTTCCCTGGTAATCTCCAGTTTCCTGTGTTCCTGGGCAATCTGTATGGCCTGTTGAACAGAAGTATGCTGTGCCTGTATGAGAAGTCCTGAAATAGTACTGTCACCTATTGTTACATCCAGTATCTCCACATCATAAATCCTCATGCCGTTTTCATCAAAGGCCCTTCCGGGACGCTTGCCTCCGTCGGCAACCCCCAGGATGGTATCGCGAATGATACTGATGGCATTGGCATAAAATTCTTCAATACCCTTCTGTTTGACTATATTTCTGATTAATGACCTCATATGGTCAGTGAGGAATTTAACATAATTTTCCACGTTAAACCATTTATCAGGATTACCTTCAAAATTTACCCTGTATGAAAGGTGCAGCTTTACCTGACATAGATCCTTTGTTTCTGCCGCAACAATATCTGATACTTTATTATTTAATACCCTTAAATAAACTGTTTTAAATAAATTATTATCGGATTTCGGCGTTCCAGTGGAAAGTTCCATATATTCAAGATTTTCGTCATATTCAAGGAGACAGGCCTGAGGACCTACAATAACCTTTCTCTCCCCTGTTTTACTTACTACCAGCACAGCATAACCTGTCCAGATATTTATCGTAACGACACCTTCATATTTTGTATCGAGTGTTATAGTTCTTGGTTGACTGAAGGTCTGTTTTCTTGTAAAATCATCTCCGGCAAACCCTTCTTTTGCCTTTTCTCTTCGTGTATCTTTAGCTTCGGCCATGGCCTCGAGTTTTTTCTGAGGAGCAAAACCGTCTAACGCTTCTCTATCTGTTACATAATCAGCTTTAATCTTACTGGTAATCTCCATAAGCCTGCGGTTATATTCCAGAGCTTCCGCATTTCCAGGGAACATAAGCCTTACAGCCTTTTCGTCCAGAACTCTTCTTACAATGACTTCTTTTCTCGGATCAGGAAGAAACATACAGGGGCCTTTTTTAAGAGAAATTTCTCCGTTCAATCTGTTAAGAACATATCTTGCTTCTCCTGCAGGTATGGCAACTGCATAATGCCTCTCATGGTCACTGTATTTTACAATGGCATGTTCAGGTCTCGGGAAATAAATCATCTGATCTTTACCTGTTATAAAAAGCTCTTCCCCGACTTTACGTTCTGTTCCGTCCTCTTCTTTATAAGGTGCAATGACCTTTATATAGAGGCCGATTATTTCATTTAATTCAATGGCTTTAAATTTTCTGGAGCCATTTTTTTCCACAAAGATTTCAGTAGGTTTCGGAAACACGACAGCAGGTCCCTGAATAAAACGTTTATTCCCGTCTTCATCGAGTAAAATACAGTATTCAAGTCTTTCCAGAGTAACTGCTTCACGTACATACTTTCCGTTGCTGTCTCTTACTACTTCAATACCGGTAGGAGGCATATAGAAAGATACACCTGTACCTTTAATAACAAGCTGTTTACCTATAGTTAAATCAGGTATTTCTGCATCCAGTTTCGCACTATCGGAAATATCAGAAGATCCGCCTTTCTGTGGTTTTATAACAGCCTTTGCCCAGTTTTCCATAGCAGCTTCTTCATTATATACTCTTACGACAAGATACTGATTTGAACGAAGATGATGTCCCTGAATGACATGGGCAACCTGTCCCGGCCAGAGGGGAAACGTTACAGGGCCCGGAATATTTACCTTGCACCCTGAAATCAATTTAGGCAGACTGTTTGGTCCACTTCTCGGATGTTCTTCATCTCCTCCTTTGGCAGGATTTTCAAGGACTATATACCATCCTTCCTCTGCAAAGGGATACTGTGTTATTGCTTCCTCAAGATTACATCTTTTATACCTCCTCAAAGAAGCATCAAACACTACAGGTCTGTCAGTATTGGCAAGACTGGTTTTGTGGGGACCCACATAGGCGATAACATTACCTTTTGTCTCATCCAGAATAAAAGCATATTCATTCGGGGCAAGTACCAGATCTCTTTCACGGCCTTCTGCCATGATAATCCTCTCCTTTCTTTTTCACTGACCAGTGATCGGTGACCAGTGATCAGTTTTTCGCAATTATAAGTAACTTCATAGTCTGTCAGAAATTTACTCTTCTGTAATGTGTTCTGTTATGAAATACAGTATTAATCGTCCGGGAAAATCTTACAGTTTAAACTTATTACACTATTCAAATAACAGGTATGTGCCAGTTTACACATGCACATATAGAGTTTAGAGAAAAAATTCTAAATAGTCCCGGCAAAATCCTTCATTATAAATTATTTAGATAAGTTGCTTCTACATAGTTTTCATCTAAGACTTTATTTTATGGCATTAAAAATGAAAATTCCTTTTTATAATCCCGGTAATCTCTAAAATCCTGAAAATCCCGGTCAAATTTATCTTGACAAAATAGAATTTTTACATTAAATTTATAATTTCTAATTACAGGTGAAATTTTAATTTATACACCCGTTAAGTGTAATAATTACACTAATAGAATATCATATTTAAAAAAATTGTCAAGAGGTAAATAAAAAACTTTATGGATATCAGTAAAATCAGGAACTTTTCAATTATAGCACATATAGATCACGGCAAATCGACTCTTGCCGACAGGCTTTTAGAAGCTACCAATACCATATCCCAGAGGGAAATGAGAGCACAGATACTGGACGATATGGATCTGGAACGGGAAAGAGGTATTACAATAAAATCTCATGCCATAAGGATGGACTATAAATACTCTGACACAGAGACTTACATTTTAAATCTTATAGACACGCCTGGTCATGTAGATTTTTCCTATGAAGTAAGCCGCTCTCTTGCTGCATGCGAAGGGGCTCTGCTGGTAGTGGACTCCACTCAGGGTGTGGAAGCCCAGACATTGAGTACTCTTTACCAGGCTCTTGACAATGACCTCCATATAATACCTGTAATAAATAAAATAGATCTTCCCAATGCGCAGACAGAAATGGTTACTGAGCAGATAATAGAACTTATAGGGTGTAATAAAAATGAAATAGTCCCTGTAAGTGCCAAAACCGGTTACGGTATAAAAGAACTGCTGGAAGAAATAGTCATACAGATACCTCCTCCGAAAGGGGCCTCTGACGGACCTCTCCAGGCACTTATCTTCGATTCTATTTTCGATAATTACAGAGGTGCCATACCTTATGTCAGGGTTGTTAACGGCACAATAAAAGCAAAAACAAAGATATTTATGTTTTCAAATGAAAAAACCTATGAAGTAGATGAAGTAGGATATTTGAGATTAAAAAAAGAACCTGTAGAAGAACTGGTAGCAGGAGAGGTAGGATATGTACTTGCAAATATAAGAAATGTCAGTGATACCAGGGTCGGCGATACGATAACAGATGCCCTTGATAAATCCTCAGGCCCTCTTCCCGGTTACAGACCTGCAAAACCTATGGTTTTTGCAGGGCTCTATCCTGTAAACAGCGATGAATATAATCTGTTAAAAGATGCTCTGGATAAATTGAAATTAAATGATAGTTCTCTCATATATGAGCCTGAAACATCAAAAGCTCTCGGTTTCGGTTTCAGATGCGGTTTTCTCGGACTCCTCCACATGGAAATAATTCAGGAGAGATTATTCAGGGAATATAATATAGAGATAATAACGACTGTCCCCAATGTAGAATATATTGTCTATAAAATTGACGGAGACATAATAACTATTGACAACCCGTCTAACCTTCCTGAACCGAATTTTATCGAGAAAATAGAAGAACCTTTTATTACGGCACAGATTATAACCCCTTCTGAATTCATAGGAAATATAATGAAACTTGCTTCAGACAGAAGGGGCATACATAAACAGATGGAATATGTGGATAAAAGCAGAGTCAACCTGAATTTTGAATTTCCCCTTGTAGAAATAGTATTTGATTTCTATGACAAATTGAAAACTATCTCTAAAGGCTATGCATCTCTTGATTATGAATTTCTGGAATACAGAGAATCAGATCTTGAAAAACTGGATATATTATTAAACACAGATCCGGTAGATGCCCTTTCAATGGTAGTACACAGAGAAAAAGCCTATTTCTGGGGGAAAAAGCTGGTTCAGAAATTGAGGAAACTCATCCCCAGGCAGTTATATGAAGTTGTCATACAGGCAGCCATAGGAAGCCGCGTTATAGCAAGAGAAAGTATAAAAGCACTCCGCAAAAACGTTATTGCCAAATGTTACGGAGGAGATATTACAAGAAAGAGAAAACTCCTGGAAAAACAAAAAGAAGGCAAAAAACGTATGAAAAGAGTGGGAAAAGTAGAAATTCCTCAGGAAGCATTCCTGGCAATTTTGACTATAGAAGATGAAGAGTAGGTCAGTAAACAGTGACCAGTGACCAGTGACCAGTGACCAGTGACCAGTGACCGGTGAATAGTATAACCCATTACGCATTACACATCACGGAATTATAAAAATGGAACATAAAAAACTCTACCTTTATATACATGTACCTTTCTGTAAAAACAAGTGTCCCTACTGCGCCTTTTATTCCATAGAAGATTTTAACCTTGTTGAAGCCTATATTAAAACTGTGACAGAAGAGATTAATCTCTATTCTTCTTTATTTGATTTCAATCATATAGAATCAATCTATATAGGAGGAGGTACTCCTTCCCTGCTTTCCCCGAACCATTTGGAGAATATTCTAAAAATCTTTCCTGTAAATAAAAATACTGAAATTACTATTGAAACAAATCCGGAATCCCTTACTCTGGAGAAACTTAAATTCTATAAAGAATCAGGCATAAACAGGTTGAGCGTGGGCATACAGTCATGTCTTGACAAAAATCTCTCGGCTCTCGGAAGAAATCACAGAGTCTCTCAGATTTATAAAATACTTGATTATATCTACGGACTGGACTTTAAAAATATAAATTTTGATTTTATCTATAATATACCCGGTCAGACTCCGGAAGATCTGAACAGAGAATTTGACTTTATAAAAACATATAATCCACAACATCTTTCTTTTTACGGTCTTATTCTGGAAGAAGATACGGCTTTTTTCAATAAATATAATAAAAAAACAGATGAAGATCTTTACAGAGATATGTATCTGAAGATTTCCGAAAAACTTATAGCTCTGGGATATGAACACTATGAGATATCAAATTTCTGCAAACCCGGCTATCTGTGCCGGCACAACTGGTCTTACTGGGATTTCAGCGAATATCTTGCCTTCGGCCCGTCAGGTTCTTCATATATAGACGGCAAAAGATTTAAAAATCCCGATTCTCTGGGAGAATATATAAAAAATATAGAAAACAACAAACTCGCCATAGAAGAACCGGAAAAGAGAAACAGAGAAGACATACTCCTCGAAAAAATCTTTCTTTCGTTAAGAAAAAATTCCGGCCTCGATTTAAAAAAACTTTCAGAAGAATATAACTTTAACTCTGACAATATAATTGAAAAACTTCATTCCTTTTTGCCACACGAAATTTATTATATAAAAAACAACATTTTTTTCCTTACGGCAGAAGGTTTTCTTATGTCAAATACCATTATCCTGGACATCTACGAAGAGATTCTTTTGAATATAAAAAGTGAGTAGTGAGCCATTTATTGTAATCGTGACGGGTAACGCGTAATACGTGACAGGTGGTGCGTGATGCGTATTTCACCTCCAGAGTGTAATCAAACGCCCCTGCTCACTTTTCACCGGGCGAACACAGTGGTTCGCCACTACACTTCACTTTTCACGACTCACTACTCACTTACCTTAAACTACCGTATTATGAGGTATTGTAGCATTTTTTGGCACAACAATGATGCCGTCTCTTATATAAAAATTCTCCCTGTCACCTTCGAAAACATTATCTTTATTTATGAGCTTAACATTATGGCCGATACAAACATTCTTATCTATGATACAGTTGTGTAAAATACTCTTCTCCCCTATGCCGAGCAGTTGTTTCATATCTCTCGGACCGAATTCATAATAATCTGCTCCCATGATTATGGTATTCTTTATCTCGCAGTCAGGCTCTATAAAGCTTCTTATGCCTATAACACTTCTTTCTATACTGGCTTTAAATATAATACAGCCGTCTGAAATAATGGAATTTTTTATGACACAGTCATGAAATTTAGATGCAGGGAGATATCGTGAATTCGTATATACAGGGAAGTCTATATCATACATTTTAAATTTGGCTCTTTCATCGGTGAGTGCAAGATTTGCATCAAAAAAGGCCTTTATTGTTCCGATATCTTCCCAGTATCCGTTAAAGAAATGACCGTATACCGCTTTATTATCTTTTATACATTTAGGAATTATATCTTTTCCGAAATCTATTAAATCAGTGTTGTCCAGTATATCAAAAAGGAGATCCCTGTTAAAAATATATATACCCATAGAAGCAAGGAAATCCTTGCCTTCATAACTTCCGAATTTTTCATGAAACACTTCTTTCGGCACCCTGAATGGTTCATAAACACTTTGTTCTTTTGGCTTTTCTACAAAACCTGCAACCTTACCTTTATTATTGACCTGCATTATACCGAATTCTTTAATAAGCTCTTCAGCTACAGGCTGAACGCCTATAGTCAATTCTGCACCGTTTTCTATATGGGTCTGAAGAAAATCTCTGTAATTCATTTTATAGAGATGATCTCCTGAGAGAATAAGGATATAATTACCCTGTCTTGTTTTTATATGGCTGATCTGTTTTCTCACTGCATCTGCAGTACCCTGGAACCAATCCAGGTTTTCAGGTGTCTGTTCTGCTGCCAGTATTTCCAAAAAACCTTTCGAATAACTGTCAAATCTATAGGCTTCGTATATGTGTTTGGCAAGGGATGCCATATTAAATTGAGTCAGAATAAGAATTTTTCTTATACCTGAATTGATACAGTTTGAAATAGGAATGTCTATGAGCCTGTATTTGCCTCCAAGGGGAACTGCCGGTTTAGATCTCATCTTTGTAAGAGGGAAAAGTCTCGTTCCTCTTCCGCCTCCGAGTATTACCGTAAGGATCTGATCCATAGGAATTCTTGCCATTATACCATCGCCTTTCTTTAGTAATTAAAATATATATTTTTATTTTAAAACTTTGCTGTTGATAGCTGATATAATATTTTAGCTCAATTACCAAGTGGTTGTCAAATTTATCCAAAAGTTAACATTTTTTTAACAATTATTTCGACATGCAGAAAGAAATTTTTGTTATAATGTTAGCGATATTAATATCGAATAAATATATTATAAAATCATAAAAAGAGTTATAGAAAGAGAAGGTGTTTAAAATGGCCGGTGACATAAATACCAGATATGGAAATCTCCTTACAAATATTAAAACAGGACAGCTTAACAAAAAAACCTCTGTTGCAGATACTAAAGAAATTACTTCCGGTAATCAAACTCAAGAAACTTTTTTATCTTCCAGTAAAGATAAGAGTGATACAGAAATTTTTGATCTTGGTAAAAAGTTTAAAACAGAAGGTGCCGGTCAGGAAATTAAAATTTCAGACATTGCTGAAGAAACAAAAACTGATGGAGTAAAGCCGAAAAATATTCAGAAACTGGAAGAATTACTTTCAAAGTCAGACCTGAACAATAACCATATAGGAGCTATGGGTGTCGGTATGGCAGGCATGGGAGCAGTGGCAGGAGCCTTAATGAGTTCTACAGGTATGCTCACCCCGGCAGGTGCAGGTGCTCTCCTGGGTGCTGCAGCAGGAATAGCAGCAGGATCACTGTTAAATAGACCGAATGACGGACATTATGAAAACAGTAAAATAACAAAAAGCGGTGTGGAAGAGAAATTTACCCAGGACCGTCATAACGGTGCAGTAGATTATACAACAGACTATAATCTCCCTGACGGAACAAAAATACATAAAGAATATCATGCTAAACCAAAAGAAAATAAACCTGTAACAGATATGGCTTCTCCACAGGGACTACAAAACTTTATTTTCGGAGGGCCAAAAGATATTTCCCAGTCCATAAGTGCAGTGGATAAAGAAGGAAATAAGCTGGATGCAAAAGTCGTAAAAGACGAAAAAACAGGTTCAGACCGTATTCAGGTTGCAAACAGTAACGGCACCATTACAATGCTCGATCCATCCAATCTTGGATTTACTGTAACCTCCCAGACAACTCACAGCAACCTGTGGGATTTTCAGCAACCCACTAAACTTGAAAAAGCTATAGACTTTTTGACATCACCGGGTGCAGCAGTGGGAGGCCCTCTATCACAGATAGGACAAAAATCAGCATTAAATGGAATGTTTGGTGATAATAGAGTCTCTCTTCCAAGAGAAACGGAAAATACAGCTATGATAGAAACTGTTAATCCTGACGGAAGTATAGAACTCATATTAAATGAAAGTTCAATTGCCGTTAAACACCGGGCAGATGACCCCTTGCATGCTGGTAAAAAAGTAGAAGAAAAAGCTCCTCAATATCATTCCTATACAAAAGTGAACATTTCTCCTGATGGAGAGACGAAAGTTGAGAAGGTTGAAGAGAATTATAATGTCAGGGTAAAAGACGGGCACCTGGTAAGTAAGAGAACCAAATTTGCCGATGCACTCAACTCTTTAACTCAGGGTTCACTGGCTACTTCATTAAATACTGAAGGTGACTTTACTATTTCCAATACCAGTAAACCAGGTATATTTGAAAAAATGGATCCCCTGGGAAGCCATATGAATAGATTACTGGATAACAGGGAGGTTAAACCTTTCGTAACACGCAGTCAGATGAAAGAAGCCCATAATAATGCATTAGAAAGAAGAATCGAAGATGCCAGGAAAGATCTTTTAAACAATGAATATGTTCCTACATGGTCAGATTTTGCACAGGGTATGAAAGATGCAGAGAAAATGACAGGTAAAAAGATTGATGTAATTGGCTTCGATGCATGTCTTATGGCAGATGGAGAGAAAAAACCTGAAATTTTAGAGGCAAAAGGCTCTGATGGAACAATATATCTTGCAAGTACAGACGGGAAATTGAGAGCCCTTACGCCGGAAGGTGAGAAAAAGTGGTATTCTGATAAGAATTTCTTCGGAGGAATAAGTGCCACACCTCTTCCGGACAAAGAAAATCTCTATGTTCTGGATAAAAAGAATACCCTTCACTGCCTGAAAGCAGGCAGCCACAGCGGTCTTGATGTATGGGATACAGATATAAAAGGTGAAATAATAGGAGATCCTTCTATTGATAAAGACGGAAATATCAATATCCCTGTAAAAATGGAAGGTAAAACTGTTCAGAGAACAATCAACCCGAAAAACGGTATGGAAGTTAAATCAAGAATAGTTCACACTTCTGCTTCTGACAGACCGGAGAAAAAGTGGACTATGATGAATTATATTTCTGATATAAGTTAGATAAATTAATATCGAATAGCTGTATTTAAAGAAAAATCTATGGTATTTCCATAGATTTTTTTTCTTCAAGAAGGAGTTACCCATGAATTAGAGAAAACTTATAATAATTTTTTATAAAACAAAGGAAAGGAGTTTTATCTAATTATGGTTAAACAAAAAATGGAGCCCTTTGACGGTAATACTGCAGCCAGTTATGTTGCTTATGCATTCAGTGAAGTGGCAGCAATATATCCGATTACGCCGTCATCTGTAATGGGCGAACTGGCAGACGAATGGGCTGCCCAGGGCAGAAAAAATATGTTCGAACAGGTTTTAAAGGTCGTTCAGATGCAGTCAGAAGGAGGAGCAGCAGGAGCAGTTCATGGTTCCCTCAGCGCAGGTGCCATGACTACAACCTATACAGCATCACAGGGACTGTTACTTATGTTCCCCAATATGTTCAAAATCGCAGGAGAAATGCTTCCCACAGTATTTCATGTATCTGCCCGTTCTCTTGCATGTCAATCACTGTCCATATTCGGAGATCATTCTGATGTTATGGCAGCAAGAGGTACAGGCTTTGCTTTAATGGCAGCAGGTTCTGTCCAGGAAACACTGGATCTTGCCATTGTGTCACATCTTGCCACTCTTAAATCAAAAGTGCCGTTTGTAAATTTCTTTGATGGTTTCAGAACATCTCATGAGATTATGAAGATTCATGTGCCGGAATATAAAGATATAAAAGATCTTTTAGAAATGGATTATATACTGGAATTCCGTGACAGAGCATTGAGACCTGACAAACCCTATGCAAAAACAGGCGCACAGAATCCCGACGTTTATTTCCAGGGAAGAGAAACAAGCAATAAATATTATGAAGTTACACCTGCTATAGTCCAGGAATATATGGATAAAGTAGCTGAAAAATTCGGTCGTCACTATCACCTCTTTGATTATATAGGAGCAAAAGATGCAGAAAAGATAATTATTGCCATGGGCAGCGGCTGTGAAGCCATTGAAGAATGTGTAAATTATCTCACTAAAAAAGGAGAAAAGGTCGGTGCCATAAAAGTCAGACTCTACAGACCATTCTCCGTAGAAGCTCTTAAGAAAGCCATACCGGAAAGTGTAAAGAAAATAGCAGTCCTCGACAGAACAAAAGAACCGGGTTCCATAGGAGAACCTCTCTATCTTGACGTTAAAACTGCTCTTTCTGATAAAAACCTTGTTATCATAGGAGGCCGTTACGGTCTTTCTTCAAAAGAATTTACACCGACTATGGTAAAAGCAGTATACGATCATCTCGACAATGAATGTTTCCATGACTTTACAGTAGGTATTACTGATGATGTAACACACAGATCCGTAAAGATAAGAGAAGAGATATCTGCGGAGCAAAAAGGAATAGTAAGATGTAAATTCTGGGGTCTCGGTTCAGACGGAACTGTGAGTGCCAATAAAAACTCCATAAAAATTATCTGCGATCATACAGATATGTTCGGCCAGGCCTATTTCTCTTATGATTCAAAGAAATCAGGAGGCATTACAGTATCACATCTCCGTTTCGGGAAAGAGCCAATTCAGTCTACCTATTTACTTAAAGAAGTAGATTTTGTGGCATGTCATAACCCTGCCTATATAGGAAGATATGACCTTCTGGAAGGTATTGTTGAAGGAGGAACATTCCTTCTCAATTCCCCCTGGAAATCAGAAGAAGTATTTGACCATCTTACGGAAGATCTGCAGAAAACTATTATAGACAAAAAACTTAAGTTCTATAATATCGATGCCCTTAAGATTGCAGAAGAAGTAGGACTCGGCAACCGTATCAGTACTGTTATGCAGGCTGCCTTCTTCAAGATTTCAGGCGTTCTGGATGAAAAAGAAGCCATAGACCTTGTAAAAGGTGCCATCAAGAAAACCTTCAGCAAAAAAGGTGAAAATATTGTAAAAATGAACTGGGACTGTGTGGATAAAACATCAGAAGCCCTTGTTCAGGTTAAAGTTCCAGGAACTATTACAAAATCTGCAAAAGCACCAAAATTAATCCCTGATGATGCCATAGCTTTTGCCCATGATGTGATAGAACCGATTATGAGACTCAAGGGAGACGATATACCGGTATCTAAAATGCCTCTTGACGGGTATACTCCTACCGGCACAACCAGGCTGGAAAAAAGAGGTGTTGCACCTTTCGTGCCTCACTGGATAGCAGAAAACTGTATACAGTGCAACCAGTGTTCCTATGTATGTCCTCACGCTACCATAAGGGCAAAACAGATTGATCCGGCAGATCTGAAAGATGCTCCGGAAACGTTCAATACACTGAAATCTAACACCAAAAACACCAGAGATCTGAAATACAAAGTTCAGATCTATATAGAAGACTGTGTGGGATGCGGTTCCTGTGTCAATACATGTCCTGCAAAGACAAAAGCTCTTGAGCTGAAACTTCTTTCGGAAGAAAGAGAAAAAGGAGAAGCAAAGAATGCAGAATTCTTTGACAGGCTCCCTGACAATGTAGTAGACGGTATTGATCCCGGTACACTTAAAGGCAGTCAGTTCCTGCAGCCACTCTTTGAATTTTCCGGAGCATGTGCCGGATGTGGTGAAACTCCATATGTAAAACTTGTAACACAGTTATTCGGAGACAGAATGATTATCGCCAACGCAACAGGTTGTTCTTCCATTTACGGAGGAACCTTCCCGACCATTCCGTACTCTGTAACAAAATCCGGTAAAGGCCCTGCATGGGCAAATTCTCTCTTTGAAGACAATGCAGAATATGGCTTTGGTTTCCGTCTTGCTGTAAATGCAAACAGAAAACAGCTTGCCTTTAATGTGGATAAATTACTGGAAATCGGTACAACTCCTGCCCTTGAAGAAGTTCTAAAGAAGGGTAAAGAATTGTGGAAATCTGTAAATACTGAAGCAAAAGACAATGCTGAAAAGATAAAAGCATTACTTCCTGAAGCTTTAAAATCTGCAAAAAGCGAAAGTCTTCCTTTTATAAAGAAGGTTATAGAACTTCAGGATTATTTCGTTGACAAGAGTATCTGGGCTTTCGGCGGAGACGGATGGGCATATGATATAGGTTACGGCGGACTTGACCATGTCCTGGCCTGTAATGAGAATGTAAATGTTCTCGTACTTGATACGGAAGTATATTCCAACACAGGCGGACAATCTTCCAAAGCAACACCTCTTGCATCGACGGCAAAATTTGCCACAGCAGGAAAGCGTACAGGCAAAAAAGATTTAGGTCTTATGGCAATGGCCTATGGTTATGTATATGTGGCTTCAATTTCTATGGGAGCAAACAAAAACCAGACACTCAAGGCATTACTTGAGGCAGAATCCTATAACGGCCCGTCACTTGTTATTGCTTATTCGCCCTGTATCAATCATGGCATTAATATGAGTAAACCACAGGAAGAACAGAGAATTGCCGTAGAATGCGGATACTGGCCACTTTACCGTTATGATCCCAGACTTGCCGCAGAGGGTAAAAATCCTCTTACATTCGAGTCAAAAGAACCAAAAGAAGCTTTCAGCACTTATCTAAAAAATGAAAACAGATACCAGACCCTGAAACGTATCTGCCCCGGGGAAGCTGACAGTCTCTTTGAAGCAGCAGAAAAAGATGCAAAGCGAAGATATGAATATTATAAAAAGCTTGCAGGGCTGCAGTATTAATCAGTAATCAGTAACCAGTGATCAGTGACCAGTAAAATTCATTTACCGGTCACTGGTCACTGGTCACTGGTCACTGGTCACCGGTCACCGGTCACTGATATTATGATAAACAAAAACTTCTGGAAAAAAAAGAAAATTTTCTTAACAGGCCATACAGGTTTTAAAGGTTCATGGCTTTCTCTCTGGCTTTCTTCCCTTGGCGCAGAAATAACAGGTTATGCTCTCAATCCTCCGACAGAACCGGCTTTATTCAATCTATGCCGGATTGATAAACTCGTTAATTCTATAATCTCTGATATAAGAGACAGAGATACATTGAAGGAAAAAATGATTGAATCAGAGCCTGATATAGTTATACACATGGCAGCACAGCCAATCGTGAGAGAATCCTATATAAATCCGGTTGAAACCTATGAAATAAATGTCATGGGTACAGTAAATATGCTGGAAGCAGTAAGAGCCTGTAAGACTGTGAGAGCAGTCATAAATGTGACTACAGATAAATGCTATGAAAATAAAGAATGGCCCTGGGGTTACAGAGAACATGACCCTTTATGCGGTTATGACCCCTATTCAAACAGCAAGTCCTGTTCGGAACTTGTAACAGTTTCCTACAGGAATTCCTTTTTCAATCAAAAAGATTATAAGTCTCATAAAGTAGGACTTGCTTCGGCAAGATCGGGGAATGTCATAGGCGGAGGAGACTGGGCTAAAGACAGACTCATACCTGATTGCATCAGAGCAATACTTGAGGGGAAAAAAATAATCATAAGAAATCCTGACTCTATAAGGCCATGGCAGCATGTGCTGGAACCTCTGAGCGGTTATATGGTAATGGCAGAAAAACTTTATAAAAATGGCTCTAAATATTCGGAAGGATGGAATTTCGGCCCTGATGATAATGATGCAAAATCTGTAGAGTGGATTGTAAAAAAAATATGTGAGAAATGGGGTCATGGAGCAACCTACCAGATAGACAAAGGTAAACATCCTCATGAAGCCCATTATCTTAAACTGGACTGTTCAAAAGTAAAATCTCGCATCCGGTGGTATCCGCAATGGCATCTGGAAGAGGCTATAGACAGAATCATTGAATGGACACTGGCCTATAAAGATAAAAAAGATTTAAGAGAAATATGCCTGAAACAGATAAAGGAATATTCTGATAATAAAAGAAAAAAGCAATATATGTTCAGTGGTTTTTTGAAAAGCATAGTAAATTCTAAGTACCGTAACAGATAAAATTGTATCCGTAAAAAGCTTCTGCCTGGCAGGCTCTGGAGAAGAAAAATTAGTTTTTT
>DAIOEN010000041.1:0-41109 GCA_036746235.1 Vulcanimicrobiota bacterium
GGCGTGTTGCGCAGAGTTCGGCTCTTCTGGCAAAAGAACTCGGTCTTCCAAAGGACCAGATTGAACTTGTTTTTCATGCTGCAAGGCTTCATGATGTAGGTAAGATTGCCATACCTGATTCTATTCTCTTGAAACCTGACAGGCTTACAAAGGAAGAATTTGATATTATAAAAACCCATACCACAGCCGGTGCGGAACTGCTCTCAAGAGGTAAAACAAGACTTTTACAGATAGCGGAACTTATTGCTCTTTCCCATCACGAACAATGGTGCGGACGCGGTTATCCCTACGGTTTAAAAGGAGAAGAAATACCTGTTGAAGGAAGAATTGTTTCTGTAGCAGATGTATTTGATGCCCTTACCCATGACAGGCCTTACAAAAAGGCATGGTCTGTCGAAGATGCTCTGGCTGAAATAGAGTCTCAGAGTGAAAAACAATTTGACCCGAAGGTTGTAAAAGCATTTAAACAGATTTTACCGCAGTTACTTAAAATCAAAGGTACAGATATAAAGTCTTTTGAGTGATTTTTTTACCTCCTTTCACAGGGCGAACACAGTGGTTCGCCCCTACAATTCGCCTTCACGATTTTCATATAATCCCTGTCATTTCTTTTAAAATTTCTTCAACAGAAAATGGAAGGCCGTTATATTTTAAAATTTTATCTTCTATCTCTATACCTGTATTGAGTTTTATCAGCTTAGAGAACTGTCCTGTAAGGTTATTTTCTATTATTATAACTTTTTTTGCTCTTTTTATATATTCCTCTGTTTTTTTATGTAACGGATAGATTTGATTAAAACAAAGAAAAGCCATATCATATCTCTTCAGCCTGTCAATTGCCTCTTTAATCGCTCCACCTGTAGAACCCCAGCCTATTACAAGAATATCATAATTTTCAGAACCGGTTAACTCCGGCTCTATCACTTCTTCTCTTATAGCTTCCAGTTTTTTCATCCTTTTATTCTGCATTTTAACTGCTATGTCGAATTCTTCCGTAATATGTCCTTCTTCATCATGTTCATGACTGTCATATGATATCAGACCCGAACCATGACCGAAGATGCCTCTCGGTGATATGCCGTCTTCCGTAAGTTTATATCTTTTATAATTACTGTCTGTTTCTATAAAATAATTTTTTATATTTACATCGGAAAATCTTAATTTATCTATATTAATATTATAATATGAATCTACCAGAAACTGATCTGTCAGTATAAGAACCGGAACCTGGTATTTATCTGCCATATTGAAAGCTCTGGCGCTCAGGTAAAAGGCATCTTCTATGCCTGTTGGGGAAAAGATAATCCTGGGGAAATCGCCATGGCCTGAATAAAGGGCTAATTCTAAATCTCCCTGAAGAGTTCTTGTTGCAACTCCGGTAGCGGGCCCCGGTCTCTGGGCAATATGAATAACCACAGGTATTTCCATTATTCCTGTAAGACTCAGCCCTTCACCCATAAGGGCAAAGCCTCCTCCTGACGTTGTTACCATGGCCCGCCCTCCGGCACACCATGCCCCTGCAGCCATATTTATCGCTCCTATTTCATCTTCTGCCTGTTCAACTATTATACCGAAATCTTTACAGTGTTTTGCGAGGAATGTAAGGACTCCTGTGCCGGGTGACATGGGATAGGAGCTTATGAAATTACATCCCCCGCCAATAGAACCGAGAGCTACTGCTTCCGTTCCTGTCATTATAATATGGTCTTTTATTAAGTCATCTTTTTTTATAGAAATTTTTATATTTACAGTAGAGGCTATTTCATAGCCTTTCCCTGCTGCTTCTATATTTTTTTTAACTATTTCTTCTCCGTATTTTGAAAAATATTTTCTTATATAATCAAACATCATTTCTTCTTCTATATTGAGTATGCCGGCAGCCATACCTGCGGCAATCACATTGGAGTATATTTTATTTCCCAGTTCCGATGCTATTTTTACAAAAGGTACTTCAGTAAATTTATGTTTTGTAGAGATTTTTTCTCCTATTATGAGTGTTTTCTCCGTTACCTTTTTCTCAAGGTGATCCAGATTATCATTCCCTATAGGTATTAAAATATCTATTATGTCACTATAAGCCTTTACAGGTTTTTCGGAAATTCTTATTTCTGTGGAATTAAAACCTCCTCTGATACGGGACATATACTCTTTCGTGGCGAAAACATTGTAACCGGAGTTTTTTGTTACCCTGCTCAGTATGTCTTCTATCGTCTGTATACCCTGTCCTGCCTGTCCGCATATGACTATCGACAGACATGGATTTACGGGATTTATGGGATTATAAGGATTTTCATTCTGCTCTATCATTTGCTTCACCTTTTTCAATAATATATTTTTGCATATCACGCATTACGCATCACGATATTATTAAACTGACGATAACAGCTATTTTTTTTTCTTTCTTTATGTTATTATTTTATATACAAATTATTTCGTGACTCTTTATAATTATCCTCCCGTCACGGGTTATGCGTCACATGTCACGAACAAAAAGAAAGGAATGATGTTATGAATCAATCTCTAAAAATTATAGCTCTTATTACATTTCTCGTTATAGTAATGAGCTACGGATTTGCTCAGGAAAAGATCGATTTAAAACAATCCCTTACATGGCCTGAGTATATTCTCAAAGGGAAAATGGATAATGGTATCGATTATTATATAATGGAACATAAAAAACCGAAAAACCGCATACTTGCCTGGGTTGCAGTAAGAGCAGGCTCTTTGCAGGAAACGGATAAAGAAAGAGGTATAGCCCATTATCTGGAACATATGGGCTTTGACGGCACTAAAAATTTTCCTCCAGGAGAACTTGTTAAATACTTTGAAAGTATAGGCACTGATATGGGACCTGATATAAATGCCTATACCGCTTTTGACAGAACCGTCTATATGATTGAAGTTAATAATGAGAAAGAAGAATATCTGGATAAAGCCATTACAGCCCTTTCTGATTATGCTTTTAATATGCTTTTACTCAAAGAACAGGTAGACAGGGAAAAACCTGTCATACTGGAAGAACTCCGCCTCGGTTCCGATGTGGATAAAAGGGTATGGGAAAAACGGATTAATCTTATTTTTAAAGATTCTCTCTATCCTGACAGGTTACCTATCGGCATAAAAGAAACTATTGAAAAATTTTCTCACGAAGATTTGAGAAATTTTTATTCTACCTGGTACAGACCAGACCTGATGAGTATTGTAGTAGTCGGAGACTGTAAGGCTTCAGAAGTAGAGAAAAAAATAAAGGCTATGTTTTCTCCTGTTCCTCAGGCAAAAAGCGATAAACCTGATTTATACGTACCTTTTAAACCACATAAAGAAATTTATACGGGTATTATAACAGACCCTGAATTGAAACCTGCATCTGTCATTATAAGTTACCTGAGAGAACCTGAAAAAACAGTGACTGTGGAAGATTATAAAAGAGATCTCTGTGACAGACTCTTATTTACAATGATAAATATGAGATTTTCACTGGAAAAATATAAACTTGATACACCTCTTATCACTGCGTCAGGATATAAATCAGGATGGCTCAGATCCCTTACCGAAGCGGGCTTCAGCGCAGAAGTTAATCCTGGAAAATCTATGAAGGCCCTTGATGTTATGATGCAATATATAGAAGGATTTCGCACCCATGGGTTTACTGATGTGGAAAGAGATGAAGCACAATCACAGATGCTTCAGAATTTGAGAAAGGCAAAGGAAGAGAAAGATACCAGAGAGGCCAGTTCTTATATCAGTTCTATTATGAGTGATCTTATGCATGACAGTATATATACTTCTTATGAACAGGATTATGAACTTGCACAGAAACTTCTTCCTTTAATAACGGATGAAGAGGTAAATTCCCGTATAAAATATCTCTTTGAACCGGTAAATATGTCTGTCTTAATATCAGGGCCACCTGCTGATATGGAACAGATAAAAGAAGAACAGGTATTATCATCTGTAAATACTGTAATAAAAAGCGGTGGTACTCCTTATAAACTGGAGAAAATAAATTATTCCTATGATTACAGCAAATTAAAACCGTCTGAGATTGTATCCACTCAGGAATATAAAGAACCTGGCATTACAGAGTTAAAACTTTCAAACGGTCTTACAGTTTTTCTTAAACCGACTGAATTCGATAAAGATACTGTATATGTAAGCTATGTGTCTGCAGGAGGTAAACTTCTTGAAAAACCGGATACTCCATGTATGTGTGATGTAGCGCAGATTGCCTGGGGAAAAGGTGGTACTGAAGATCTTACTCAATTCGAAGTAGAGAGATTACTTAAAGGTACAAATATACGTTTTTCCACAGGTGGAAGCACTATGTACGGCATTCATGGAAGTTCTGCAAAGGCTGAACTTGAAAAACTCTGTCAGTGGATGTATCAGTATATGGTTCGTCCCGGTTACAGAGAAGAAGGCATAGCCTATGGTATAAAACTTGTACAGGACAACATAAGATATATGTCACAGTACCAGGAAGGAGCTATGGAGGAAGCAGAAAATAAAATTCTTCTTCCCGGTAATCCTCTCTCCGGTACTGCTACTGAAGAGGATGTAGACAGATATAGAGACAGTGAAAAACTGAAACTGTTTCAGACATTATCCTGTGTACCTTCAAACAGTGAACTTGTAATTACAGGTGCATTCGACCCTGTTGAGGCTACTGCTCTTATATGTAAATATTTCGGTTCTCTTCCTGCAGGTGAGAAACCTTCTGTGCCCTGTACATATTTCAGAGCAGATTTCCCTGAAGGCAATACAAAACGTATCGTTTACAGAGGTATGGAAAACAGATGTCTTATGACAGTTATCTTTCCGGGATGTATGAAAAATGATTCCGATGTGGTGCCTCTCAGGGTACTTGCCAAGGTGCTTGATATGCGTTACTGGGATAAGATAAGAATAGAGAAAAGCCTTGTATATGCCGTATGGGCAGGAAATATTTCTCCTCTTACCATTAAAGGTCATGGCAGAGTTGAACTCGGAACCGGATGTAACCCTGATAAGGTAGATGAAGTTATGGAATGTATGATGGCAGAAATCAGAGATATACAGAAGAACGGCCCGTCGGAGAAAGAACTGGATTCGGCAAAAACCATTCTTCTGAAAGATTATGAAGAGAGACTTGAGAGAAATTCCTTCTGGATCGGTGAAATTCAGGGAAGTTATCTCTTTAATTATGATCGTGAAAAAGCTCTTAAAAATAAGGATTTAATTGCCGGAATAAAAGCCGAAGAGGTTAAAGGAGCAGCTATAAAATATCTCAATGAGAAGAATAATGTAATTATAATAGCTTTACCGGAAGAAAAAACTTCTTCGGAAGGAGATAATAAAAAAGAGTAGAAATAAATAGCTATTGAATCTTTAAACATAAGACGTGAGAGATTATCGATAGTGTAAGGTATTTTGTGTAAAATTACAATGAAATAAGATCTGACCGTATGTTTACACAGAATTTATGACACAGTCGAATTACTTTCACGTCTTATTTTCGCCGGATTTGTTTTTATGCGTAATACTGATTACGCGTCACGCGTCACGCGTCACGCGTCACGATTCAAAAAGGAGTTGTATTAACAATGAAAAGGCTTGATAGTTTCAAAAGCAGAAAAAAACTCGAAGCGGGAGGAAAATCCTATGATATTTTTCATCTGGGAGCACTGAAAAACGCAGGATTTCAGATAGATAAACTTCCTTTTTCCCTGAGGATTTTACTGGAAAATTTACTTCGTCAGGAAGACGGAGGTTTTGTCAAAAAAGAAGATATAGAAGCTCTTGCCATGTGGGATCCTTCTAAAAAGACAGAAAAAGAGATATCCTTTATGCCTGCCAGGGTTCTTATGCAGGATTTTACAGGAGTTCCTGCTGTAGTAGATCTTGCCGCCATGAGAGATGCCATAAAGAAACTGGGAGGAGATCCGAATAAAATTAATCCTCTCCAGCAGTCTGATCTTATTATAGATCATTCTGTTCAGGTAGATCATGCCGGTTCCGAAAAAGCTCTCGGATTGAATGTAGAAAGAGAATATGAAAGAAATACCGAAAGATATACCTTCTTAAAATGGGGTCAGAAATCTTTTCGGAATTTCAGTGTAGTCCCCCCGGGAGCAGGTATAATTCATCAGGTCAATCTTGAATATATCGGTAAAGTTGTTTTTACGTCTTCTGAGAACGGAACAGTTCTTGCTTATCCCGATACAGTCGTAGGGACAGACTCTCATACAACTATGATTAACGGTCTCGGCGTACTCGGATGGGGCGTCGGTGGTATAGAGGCGGAAGCTGCTATGTTAGGTCAGCCTGTTTCCATGCTTATTCCTCAGGTAGTAGGGTTCAAATTACATGGTTCTTTACATGAAGGTGTTACTGCAACTGATCTCGTTCTGACCATTACAAAAATACTTCGTAAAGCCGGCGTGGTAGGAAAATTTGTAGAATTCTACGGCCCCGGCCTGGCCCATCTCAGTCTTGCTGACAGAGCAATCATTGCAAATATGTCACCCGAATATGGTGCAACAATGGGATTTTTCCCTGTAGATGAAGAAACCCTTAATTATTTGCGTTTCACCGCAAGAGATGAACAGCTTGTAGAGCTTGTGGAAGCCTATACAAAGGAACAGGGACTCTTCAGAACCAGAGACAGTGCTGAACCTCTGTATAATGACAGACTGGAACTTGATCTGTCAGATATAGAACCATGTATCGCAGGCCCTAAAAAACCGCAGGAACATATTGCCCTTAAATCATCAAAGGATTCTTTTAACAACTATATAAGTGAATTAAAAGGAGAAAAGAAATCTTTCAATGGAGGAGATTATGAGCTTAAAGACGGTTCTGTAGTCATAGCTGCCATAACAAGCTGTACCAATACATCGAATCCTTCCGTAATGTTAGGTGCAGGAATTCTTGCAAAAAAAGCAGTAGAAAAAGGCCTGAAGGTAAAACCGTGGGTAAAAACAAGCCTTTCTCCGGGCTCCCGCGTTGTTACTGCCTATCTTGAAGAAAGCGGATTTTTACCGTATCTTGAAAAACTCGGTTTTCATGTGGCAGGTTACGGTTGCGGCACATGTATCGGAAACAGCGGCCCCTTACCTGAACCGTTCACTAAAGCGGTTAAAGAGGAAAAACTTCTTCTCGTATCTGTATTGAGCGGAAATCGTAATTTCGAAGGAAGGGTTCATCCCCTTGCAAGAGCCAATTACCTTGCTTCGCCTCCTCTCGTTGTGGCCTATGCCATAGCGGGCACAATGGATATTAACCTTATGGAAGAACCTCTCGGTTACGACAGAGACGAAAAACCTGTTTATCTGAAAGATATATGGCCGTCATCCGAAGAAATTCATCATGGAGTCAATGAATATATAAAAACCTCTATGTTTAAAACAGAATATGGTAAAGTGTTTGATGGCGATGAAAAATGGAAAGCCATAGAATCGTCTGAAGGTGAACTTTATGAATGGGATCCGAAATCTACTTATATAAAGCATCCTCCCTATTTCGAAAATATGTCTGTAGAACCGGAGAAACCCGGTGATATTGAAAATGCCAGAGTACTTGTATCTACAGGTGACAGTGTTACAACAGACCATATATCACCTGCCGGTTCAATACCTGCCGACAGTCCTGCAGCGAAATACCTCATTGACCATGGCGTAAGTCCGAAAGATTTCAATTCTTTCGGTGCAAGAAGAGGAAACCATGAAGTAATGATGAGAGGAACCTTCGGTAATATAAGGCTGAAAAATTTACTTACACCGGGACATGAAGGTAACTGGACCTATCATCTTCCCGACAAAAAACTCACTTCTATCTATGAAGCAGCCATGGAATATCAAAAAGAAGGAGTTCCTTCTATAGTCCTGGCAGGGAAAGAATATGGTTCCGGCTCATCGAGAGACTGGGCTGCAAAAGGGCCGGCACTGCTCGGAATAAAGGCTGTAATTGCAGAAAGTTTTGAGAGAATCCACAGAAGTAATCTTATAGGTATGGGTATTCTTCCACTTCAGTTTAAAGATGGCGAAAATGCTAAAAGCCTCGGACTCACAGGTTTTGAAGTGTTTTCTGTTACAGGCATAAAGGAAGGGCTTACACCTAAAAAAGAGATTACAGTTACGGTAAAAGGTGAAGAAGAGAAAACTTTTAATGTTATAGCAAGGATTGATACGCCGGAAGAGATAAATTATTATACTCACGGCGGAATTTTACATTATGTACTGAGACAGTTATTATAATTCCTGTACTAATATAAAAAGTGGCCTTTTGTCTGAGGCCACTTTTTATATATCATAGATATTAACCAGTCTTATTACGTAACAGTACATTCAAAATTAAATACAGGAATTTCGACGGTTTTTACCGGAGTAAATTCATTTTTTGCAAATTTCAAAATTTCCTGTGTAACTTCCGGACTGAATGTTTTTTCACCACATTTAGGACAAACTTCGGCAGGTACATTTTCTATAAAAATATATTTTTCTTTTTCTTCATATACAAATGTTACTTTTTCCTTCTTTACCTTACCTCCACAAAAAATACAATTCATTTTTATTGCCTCCTGATTTTAGAATCAATCCATTCATCAGAATCCGGTTCATATAATGTAATAATGACAACAGGTGATACTGAAATTTGAACATGGAGATTTCTTCCATCTGTTGTTGTACCATAAATAAGACAGCTTGGAGCATATTTATCATCAGGATATTCCTCTATTATTTCGCCATTCAATAATACTTCTTCTATTTCAAAATTTTCTATTGATCTCTTTATCATTCTTTTGACTGCATGTTCAGAAAAACGATAATCTCCATTTTTTATTCTATTTTTTATCTCATTTATAATTACCATTTCATTCTCCACTATTTTTATTATATATAACTGAATTGAAGAATTCAATCTTTAAAAAACCTTTTCTTTTTTCCCCAGAAAAGTAGGTTTCGGTTTTGTTATATTTACCCAGACAAAGGCTTTTACACTTGAGAAAAATTCCCTTACATTATACCAGTCAGATGCTAAATATTCCCTTCTGTCAGAAATCATTCCGACTGCATTTAATCCCAGTTTGTTGCTTATATAAACGGATCGTGGAAGATGGAATTTCTGTGTAACTATGATAATATCAGTGAGAGAAAAAATCTCTTTTGCCCTGTAAAAACTTTCATAAGTATTGAAGCCGGCACAGTCAACCACAATATCTTCTTCCGGCACTCCCTGTTTTATGGCATATTTTTTCATGGCAGCAGGTTCATCATAATCTACTTCGCTGTTATCGCCTGTCATAAGGAGTTTTCTTACTTTTCCATGTTTGTACAATTCTACCCCCGTAAAAACCCTGTCTTCCAGGACAGGAGAAAGAGTTTCTCCCCATACGCCTGCTCCCAGGATAACTGCTACAGGTTTTGCAGGTATTTCTTCAACTGAATTGTAAATAAGGTTTCTATATCCTCTCTGAACGGAAAAGTAGGCTACTGCAAGGAATATCAGGGCTATTGTAATAAGTGATAAAATCACCAGGAGACACCTCATTATGAAAGGCTTTGTTAAATAACTATTCTTTAGAATCATATTTAATAAGAAGGTCTATTATAGCCCCGTTTTTATTTCATCAAAAACAGACGCATTCTGAAATCAAGTAATTGCATAAAACCTCTGAGACAGAATTTGAAGAGTTTGAAATATCTTATGGAACATACTCCGGTAGATCTTTCTTTATGGGTAACGGCAGTCGTATAATACCGGAAGAGCCGTTTTTTGGCTGCTATGGCAAGAAATAGAGAAGGAGCAAGAGATGCTCTGGGAATTAAATTTTCTGTTTCTTCCCATACTTCTCTTCTGAGCAATTTAAAAGGTATATTCGCATCTTCGATATAAGTACCGAAGAGGAGAAGAATGGAAAATCTTACTATTCTGGTAAGTATTTTTCGTGAGAGAGGATCGTGACGTTCCCTTCTGACTCCTGTAAGTATGTCATATCGTTCTTTTTTATTCCACAGTTTCCAGAAATCCTTTAATTCAAACTGGTCATCGCTATCCATGAGGAAGAGCCATTCCGCATCTGCTTCAAAGAGACCGTGTAACAGCGCATCGCCGTGGCCTCCGTTAGGTTTATGAACAGGTATGACCTGTGGAAATTCTTTACCGAGTCTGTCTATTATTTCGGGGGTTCTGTCCCTGCTTCCGTCATTTATGGCAAGTAATCTGGAATTTGGTATTTCTGAGAGTATTTCTTTCTGGATTGTTTTTATTACATCTTCTATACAGCCTTCTTCATTGTAAACAGGCATAACTATATCGAGTGACATTTTAAATATTCCTCCTTAATTATTTCAGCAGAATTATATGATAATGATGAAGTTTGCAACTCCACCGGATGGTGGTTCTCATATCTGGTTGTGACCGCTACGGTCATGTCTGTTAGTAAGGATTTTTTAAATTTTTTTCGATCCTTCTACAGGCAGAAGTATATAAAAGGTTGTTCCTTTGCCTTCAATACTTTCTACCATGATTTCACCTTTATGCTGTCTTATTATATCTCTGCTTATGGCAAGACCGAGTCCTGTGCCAAGTGAGCCGGACCTGGTTTTATGTATCTTTGTCGTATAAAAAGGTTTAAATATATTTCTCAGGCTTTCTTTTGATATACCTTTACCGTTATCAGAGAAGGATATTTCCGCTATATTTTCTTCTCTCATAGAAGTCCTTATTTTTATAATGCCGTCATGTTTTTTTATGGCATCTCTGGCATTTATAAGGATATTTAAGAAAACCTGATAAATTTTTCCTTTGTCTATGAGCATATCAGGTAATGTACTGTAATTTCTTTCTACTGTAATAAGTTTCTTTTCAAGTTGTATTGTTATGAGATTTATAGTTTCATCCAGGAGGTCATTTACGTCTACGTACTCCAGATCCAGTTCCTGGGTTTTTGAAAAGCTGAGAAGACTTTTTGCCAGGGTTGTTCCCTTCTGGCATGCTTCATTTATACTCTTGAAAGCTTTTTTTATATTTTTTATATCCTGTTCCTTTTCACCGATCTGGGCCCATGCCTGTATGCCCGATAAAAGATTGTTGAACTCATGGGCTATAACGCCTGAAAATATCTCAAGGGAATTTATATCGTCTATTTTTATTTCTTCATCTCTTGTTTTTATTTCTGTATTCATAGGAATTTCTCTTTTTATATATATTTAATATTATAAAATCTTTATTTTGAAGTATAACACAAGTCTGACGGAATAGGCAATAAAAAAATTTTATACATTACTATAGTTTTGCAAAATTCTAAAAAATCGTTGTCCTGTAGGGGCACCCCTTGCGGGTGCCTTATAAGGTAGAATAAGGCCTTATTAAAAAAGTGCAAAAGTATAGGTTTTTATGACCTGAAGTTATTTTTATAGGATTTATGAGATTAACTATATTGGCAGATTCCTATGATGTTAATTGTAATGTACTAATATCACTTAATATGAGAAAATAGTAAATAGGGTTTTATAAAAAATACTCTGATTTTTAAATCTTTTTCATCATTCATTAAATTATCTTCTTGTCAATTAACCGGTTTTAATTTATTATATAAATATTATAGTTTTCACTTTATATTACAACAGGCATGATAATCTGTGTTCCCGTCACGCGTCACGCGTCACGCGTCGCGATTCTCATAATTCAAACGTATAGGAAAATTCATTTTAAATGGCGTAAAATAGAGCTTTACATAAACCATGTAGAAGCAATTTATCTAAATAATTCATCAGAGGTAATTTTATGAGTCTTTATTTCAAAGCTCTCGGAGGGGCAAATGAAGTAGGCGCAAGCTCTTACCTGTTAACTATAGATGATAAGCATATACTTCTTGATGCAGGTATAAGGGTTAACAGAAAAGGTTCTGACATGTTGCCTGCTCTTGAAGAACTTCCTGAAAAACTTGATCTGGTCATATTCAGCCATGCTCATATGGATCATACAGGAGCCCTTCCCGTGCTCTTTCGTAATCACCCGGAGGCTGTTTACTGCTGTACTCCTCCTACGAAATTACTTGCCTCTATTTTATTAAAAGATTCTTATAAGATTATGACATATGAAGAAGAAAGTGAAATATTATTTACGGAAGAAGAAATAGAGCAGTCTCTGTGGCGACTTGAAACATTCCCATTTTCTTCATGGTTTGAACCTTTAAAAGACATAAAGATTTATTTTTACCCTGCAGGTCATATTATGGGTGCTGCATCCGTTTTGATTCATGATATAAAAAACGATATAAAAATCCTTTATTCGGGCGATATTTCCATAGCAAATCAGAGAACTGTAGAAGGATGTTCTTCTGCAACGGGAGAACTTTTTAATAATATAAGTCTTCTTATCGTAGAGTCCACTTATGGAGGAGGATTCCATCCGAAAAGACAGGATGAGGAAACAAAACTCGCCATGACGGTCGGTGAAATAATAGATAAAGGAGGGATTGTTTTAATACCTGCCTTTGCTCTCGGAAGAGCCCAGGAAATAATACTCATACTCCGTGATTACATGCTGGGAAGAAAAATACCGTCTTTCCCCGTCTATGTAGATGGAATGGTAAGAAGTATCTGTGACCTTTACAGGGATCTTTCGGATTACCTTCCGGAAAAAATGAAAAATTATATACGCAATTCCCGTCAGCCTCTGTTCTGGAATGAAGAACCTTCTTCTCTTACCAGGATTATAAAAGCAGATAAAGGCTCCAGAACTGAAGCACTTCTGAAGCCATGCTGTATTATAAGCAGTTCCGGTATGATGACAGGAGGCCCTTCCGTATGGTATGCAAAACAGCTTATAGATAATCGTAAAAATGCCATTCTCATAACAGGATATCAGGATGAAGAATCTCCCGGAAGGAGACTTCTGGAAATAGAAACAGGTAAAACTATAAAATTCAATGATGAAGAATTTTTGCTTGAATGCAGGGTAGAACGTTATCACCTTTCAGCCCATGCCGATCAGGGCCAGTTGTGCCAGTGGATAAGCTATATAAAGCCTAAATCAATTATACTGGTTCACGGAGATCCTCCTTCCGTTCAATCTCTCAGAACAAAACTATCGGATAAATATATAGTATGGAATCCTAAGACAGGAGAAACAGTGAATCCTCTCGGTAAACCTGAATGGATGACGGAAAAACTTAATTTTGTCATAAAAGGAAAAGATATAAAATATAAAGCAAAAATAGAAACTCTGGATAAGGAAATAATTATAAAAATAGACAGATCTATAGAAAACGATCCTCTCTGGCAGCAGTATTATGCAAATTATAAAGAATTAGAACTTAAATGGCATGGCACGAGACTGCTCATGAGAGGGTTTGAAAACGGTGAGTAAGTCAATCCACCCGTTACGCATCACGCATCACGCTAAAATTGTTTCACGTGAAACACATAGAGGGGGTAGAAAATGAATATAAAGTTAACAGAACATTCTTTGAAAGAAATATTTAATTCAACTATTACGGAACAGAAGGATCCTGAAAAATTCTTTACGGAACTGGGCACTCTTATTTTAAATAATTTTTTGTCTGTAAGAGTAATAGGAGAATTGACTTACAGTCTTAATACAAAAACATTTGAAGCATTCAAGGAGATTTTAAAGGCTTTTTTTACAACTCATCCCCCTTCCTCTTTGAAAAAGCTCAATACAGGGGAAAGTCGTGCTGTTATAAGTCTTTACCTTGTATGGGCAGGCACAGGTTTTTATATAGATGAAAAGGAAAGGCCCTTCTGGCCCTATATTTTTGAAGGTATTGGTATAAAGGATGTTAAAAATTCCAGTCTCTTTGGTCATATGTTTATGGATTGTCTCAGAGAAAACGTTCTGGAAGTCTTTGAAGATGTTTCTGACAGACAGGGATATGTAACGCGTATATTGTTTCATAGCCTTATCCCGCCTGCATATATAGATATATTTATGAAGGAATTTATGATACCTGACCTGTCTGAAGGGGTATGGAGTAACGGAAAAAACCTTATAAATAAATGGATTAAGGAAGATGAAAAAATAAAGAAAATTCCTAAAGGTCTTCAGAGTTTTCTTCAATACGGAAATCCCGTTAACAGTAATATCGTGGATAGAATCCTCTATATGGCAAAAAAGTGGCATAAAGATAAGGCTGTTATTTACTGGCAGTGGGGACTGCCTGAATATATAGTGAAATCTTTTCATAAATTTTTTAAGGACAGCGATAAAATTTATAGACTGGATTTACCGTATATTTCTTTTAATCCTTCCTGCAGTTCTACACCTTTCATTATTACCGCCGGTGAAGAAGAAAGAGAGATAAACTATAAAATTTTAAAGCAGGAAAAAGAAGAACATGTTAAAACTAATTGCAGAGAATATGCCGCAGGACCTTCGGAAGAATGGCATGTTAAAATCTACGATAAGGAGTATATTATTCATGCTGATTTCCCTGAAACTGACAGTATGAAAATTCCGCTCTTTATCTTTAATGGTAAAGATTATAAACTCATAAATAATAAATATCCTGATGAATTATTTATTATTTATCCCGAAGAAGCTTATGTAATATGTTCCGCCAAAGATTCAGTCTCTATGCCTCTTTATGGTAAATGGAAAGGATGGAAAGCCCTTTACTGCAAATTTGACTGTGAACTTCCTGTTAATTATAACGGCCCTGACATAACGTTCATGAATACAGTAAAAACAGATCTTATCTTTAAAGTGTCTGAATGTCTTATTAATAAACCGCTCCTTGTAACAGAAGATGAAATTCCTTCCTGGATAAGATGTTCCGATGATATTCCTGTTGTTACCCATCCGAGAAATTTGAAAATATCTTTTACTGCAGATACACTCTTATTCTGGAGAAATGCTTCATGTGAAGTAATCCGTATAGACACGGAAGAAGAACATCAATCACTCTTTCAGATTAATTATGAACCGGAGGATAAAAGTATTTTTGTACCTTTAAAATCTCCCGTACAGGGACTTTATGAGATTCGTATTAAAGGTTCTACAGGAAGAGAAGATATAATCCTTCCTTTTTTATATCTGTCTCTGGAAGACTGTAAAAGAGAATTTTCACCGGACAATCCCTGCCTGGCAAAGACTTTTTCCCTTGTTTTTTCCAGAGTGCCCGAATTTAATCCTTTAGAAAATACTTCTTTTAAATTTTATGGAAATAAAATCAATCTTTTTCCTGAAGAAGACAGAGGACAGGCTTTCGTCGGCATGAAATTATTTCCTGGCAAAGAAAAAGACATTACCCTTTTCCTTGACAGAAGTTATGTCAGATGGGCAATAGAACATCAATCAGATGTTATTCACTGGTATGACTGGAAATCAGTAAATGAATACTTCCCTGCTCAGGAAACGGATACACTGTATGATAGTAAAATCCTTGTGTCTGTAGATGAAGCAGAAACACTGTGTAAGGACGGTAAATTGAAATTTCTTCTGGAAATTGCCTCTGTGTCGGAAAAATTCCCATTAGTCTCATGTGAATATGGCAGATTTAAATCTGTATGGTCTCTGGAATTGAATGACTTTATTGCTCAGTTAAAGTCTTTCGGTGATTTCAAACAGGCTGATATTATTATGAAATATAAGAATATTTCCCTGTTTACATGGAGGAGAATAACAGGGTTTGAAAATCTTACGGTTGAGTCCCTGAAAAATAAAGATAAAACAGAAGAGATAAAAATTAACTGGAAAGAAAACCCTCTGGATTTTATGTCTGACAGATTACTCAGATTATATCCTCTTGATGATCCTGAACATATCATAACTTTATCTGTAAAGGATTTTGAAAAACCGCCTGTTGTAATGGATATAAAAGCTCCGGCTACAGGAGGAATATGGTCAGCGTCTTTATATGTCAGAGATGACTGGAATTTTGATAAACCGGTGAAAGAAACATTCTGGATGAGAATACCTTCCGGGTGGGTTGACTGGCTTGACTGGGAATATATACATAGAGAAAGACCTGTCGACATGTCTGAAGTGCTCGAAAATCTTGAAGAAGAAAAAAAACTCTCTTTAATTCCATGGTCTTACTTTACCTGTCTCTTTTACAACAATAAAAGCAGATATTTTATTGATAAATTCACATCTTTAATAGGCAGGGAAATAATTATACACCTCATACCTTTTTCTGAAGGTTCTCAGTGGAATGTAAAAGACGATGGCGAAACCAGAATGATTCTGAAAGTAATTTCTTCAAGTTTTGATAATACAGTGGAAGAGTTGTTTTATACTTATAGCCCGTCTGACTGGTATAATATGCCTTCTGAAATAGAACTTACTCTGTCTGATATAAATGGCAAAGAAGATTGGATGTTTATTAAAAAGAAACGTGATAAATTCCCATGTATAATTTCTTCTTCAGGAGATTCTATGTCTGTAAATAAATGGCTGAAAGATATATTGAAGAGTAATACCATTCAGGCAAGAATGCCGCTTGAACAAATATGGCATAAGTCTCTTTATTTACCTGTTTTAAAATGGATTAATTCTGAAGATCAAATATTTGTTACAGGTAAAAACAGCTCCGGCATTATTTCTGATATAATGGATCCGGAAATAAATAAAAAAGCTATCAGACTTCTGGACAGATGGGAACATATATCATTAGATCCACTGCTGGTGAAGATGCTCGGCGAAAGAATAAAAATGAAATCACCTGATGCTCTTACGGGCGGAGTGGCGTTCATCTGCAGATTGAAATCCAGAGGTTATGAGATTCCATCTGATCTCGAAAAACTCATAAAAGATACCTTTGATTTTATTAAAATTTATCTGAAGAGAGCTTTTTTGAGAGATCTTATCCTTGCGGAAATTTTTATAAGCTGGTATGCAGAAAATCTTATATGGAAAGTTTAGTTTTTGATAAAGAGATTTGTATGATTAACTGCTGGACAGGTAAGAAAATAATATTAAGAGCTATCAAATCGGAAGAAGCACATACCCTTTTTGAAAATTCCTGTACATTAAATTTATGACACAGTCGAAAAGAGTTTTATTTTCAAATTTATGAAAAAATAAAAAAAATTTAGAAGGATTTTTTTGTGCAAACGTTAAATATATACTGCTTTGTATGTTTATTGGTCATGGACTGTAAGAAAATAATTCAGGCAAATTATGGTTATTGTCCTCGCGTCACGCGTCACGCGTTACGATTGTAAATATGATATGGTTATTTTTTTACAACCGAGAATATTTTATCCTGGCTTGAGCCGATCCATTAAAGAATACCATTTCGTTATAAGGTCAATAAAATATCAGACCTGTTCAGAACAGGCAGTATACAAAATTTTGATTTTTATCTCCCGTCATCTGGTATGATGGAGTCATTGAAGAGATGTAATGTATTTTATATTTTTTCAGAGGAGTGGTTAATTAAAGAATTAATGTGGTGACTGAAGCGAATTGTATAGGGAGACGGGAGGTTTAAACGTTGTCCAGTTGCATTTATTGTGGTAAAGAAATTACCAGTGAATCTGTATTTTGCCAGTTCTGCGGTTATAACAATATTCCCCTCACACTGGAGCCAGGTGTATTACTTCACAGCGGCAGATATGAAATTATTCAGACCCTTGAAACAGGCGGTATGGCTATACTCTATATTGCCAGGGATAATAATCTTGATACGTTATGTACCATTAAGATTATGACAGATAATTTTAAAGATCCTGAAGAAAGAGCATATGCAATCAGTAAGTTTAAAGATGAGGCTGTTATACTTGCCAAATTAAGACATCCAGGGTTGCCGGTCGTTCAGAATCATTTTGTAGAAGACATAAGATACTGTCTGGTTATGGATTATGTGAAAGGTAAATCCCTTGAAGATATCCTCTATGATGCTCTGCTGAATGATTATTACCTGAGCCCTGAACTTGTTATTAACTGGGGCATCCAGATCTGCGATATTTTAGATTATCTTCATACCTATAAACCTATGATTATTCACAGGGATGTAAAACCTGATAATCTTATGGAACATGGAAACAATCGTGTCGTACTCGTAGATTTCGGCGTTGCCCATGTGTTTGAGAAAAGAGACCCGGGAACAAGTGTCGGTACAACAGGCTATGCGTCACCGGAACAGTATCTCGGGAAAGCCTATCCTCAGAGTGATATTTTCGCTCTCGGTGCAACACTGCACAGACTTCTTACCGGTTATGACCCTTCGGAATCGGAAGGAAATCTTTTTATATACCCTTCCCTGAATAAATATCGTGATGATATGCCTCCAGGGCTTCAGGAGATAATTTCTAAAGCTACGGAAATGGAAGCGGAGAATAGGTTTTCTTCTGCAAAAGAATTTAAAGAAGCTCTTTTGAGCATAAAAGTAGTAGAGACTCGGACTGAAGAGAAAGAAACATTACCCAAAAATCCTACTGTAGTTCCTGAAAAACCGCTCTTATCCGATATCTTTAAAATAAAAACATCAAATCTGAATCAGTTCAAACAACAATTATCTACAGTAATTGGCCTGGATATCGGCTCTCATGAGATAAAACTTTTACAGATGGGGGTTGACTCTAAAGGCCATATGGGACCGAAGTTAATCTCCTGTAAAAAAACTCCTGATAATACTGTTTCAAATGGTATGATAATTAACCCTGAAAAAGTAAGTGAAACAATAAAATCTATATTGAAAGACAGGGAACATTTCGATATTATTGCTTCTATTTCTCCTTATTGTTCCGCTATCAGGACACTGAAGGTTCCTGTCACTTCTGCTGAAAAACTCCCTTCTATGTTATCATCCAATCTGAAACAAATCATTCCTCTGCCGGTAGAAGATTGCTATATTGACTATCAAATACTGCCTTACCATGATAATGACAGGGATATGAAAGTGAGAATAATAGCACTGAGAAAAAAAGCTTATGATAATCTCAGAAAGACTTTATTTATGGCAGATCTTAATCCTGATAATATAATCATAGAACCTTTTGCAATGACAGTTCTTGCCAATCTCATAATAAAAGATGAGATGAAAAAGAAGAATGTGGCCATAATAAATATGGGTGATGAAGGTACTTCATTGACTCTTATGAAAGACGGACAGCTTGCTCAAACAACTGTTTTCCCTTATGGAGGCCGTAAAGTGACCGAAGCTATTATGCAGGCTGAAATGGTAGATTATGAACATGCAGAAGAACTTAAAAAGGTTAAATATGATAATATAACAGATAATATAAAGACTAACTTTTTTCACCTTTTAATTATGCATGTAAAGGACTGGGCTACAGAAATTTCAAAATCCCTGAGATATTTCGGAGCTGATTACAGACTGGATAAATTTGACTCTATAATCTTCTGCGGCGGTGCAATTCAATTCAGGGATCTCCATAAATATATCAATACTCAACTTAAGATTAATTCCTATAAATTCTGCCTTCCTAAAAATAAAAAGACAAGTGTAAATAAACAGCAATTTATTCTTGATAAAGAAACTGCTCTTATGTCATGTATGGGGCTTATTATCAGCTCTTTTAAAGATTTGAAAGAAATACATGAAGTGGTAAGTCTGAATAATTTTGAACTGTTTAAAATATATAATCAGACAACACTTTTTCCTGAAAAAGTCCTGCCTGTAGAAGAAGAGAAGAAAAACCCTGCAGGAGTGGAAGAGACAAAATCTGATGAAACGGATAAATGTGCTGTAGATAACTTCGAAGAGAAACAGGAAGACATAATTGAAAAGGTAGAATTTGAAACAGAAGAAAAATCGGAAAAGATTTCTGAAGAAGAACCTGTACCGGAAAAGTCTGTAAAATCTGTGAAGCCAAGGACAACTCATTATATGTACATGTGTCATGCCTGTAACAGTATAAACAGATTTTCTGCCAAATTCTGTACATGCTGCGGAGAAGATCTGGTAAAATTGAGAAGATTGAGTCTTCCCCGTGTCATTGTCGAACAATCGGTAAGTATCTTGAAGTGTCCGAAGTGTAATACCCATAACAACATGCATGCAAAATTCTGTAAATCCTGTGGCGTTACTTTTATAGAAATGGCAAGTTTTTGTCTCACATGTAATACTATAAACAGAATTACAGCAAAATTTTGTAATACCTGTGGAGGCAATGTCAGAAAGGTTCTCGGCCTCAGCCTTTTTAAACAGCTTCCTTCTATTGCAACTGAATACAGAGAATGTCCCGAATGTAAAAATAAAAACAGAGTATTTGCAAAGTTCTGTAAAACCTGCAGATATGAATTTGTTAATACCTGTTCAGGGAATTCACAGATACCTTTTATTACTCAGGAAATTACTTCAAAAGAACTTACAGAAGAACTGGACCTTATACAGGATATGGAAGAATTGAACACAGATAATTTAAATGTATAGGAATTTTCATTAGAGAAGCAATTTATCTAAATAATTTAAATGTATTCTTCATTTAACATTGTATTTTTCATTTAACATTGTTTCATAAATTTCTGTATACGATGATTTCTCGTATCTGCCACATAGATATTTCCCTTTTTATCCACGGCAATTCCTCCTGGACGGTTGAGCTGACCTTCTTCCGAGCCAAGGATTCCCCATTTTGTGATAAAATTACCATGTTCGTCAAATTTCTGAACCCGATGATTATCCCAGTCTGCTACATAAAGGAAGCCTTCTTCATCTACGGCAATGCCAAAGGGATTATTGAATTCTCCGTCCTGTAAACCACGTTTTCCCCATTTCTTTATAAAATTACTCTTTAAATCGAATTTTTGTATGGAACTATTATCCCAGTCAACTACATAAATAAATCCCTTTTTATCTATCGCAATACCTCTTGGAAATCTGATGTCTATTTCACCTGTGTAATCAGTCTTCCATTTTTCAATAAATACTCCGTCAGAAGAAAATTTATCTATTGAGTGATTGAATGTATCTGATATATAAATATTACCTTCTCCGTCAATAGCAATGCCGAAAGGATTATTAAATTCTCCTTCTCCTGTACCACGTTTTCCCCATTTTTGCAGGAAATTGCCATAGGAGTCGAATTTCTGTATCCTGTGATTCATGGTATCTGCCACATAAATATTTCCTTTACTGTCTGCTGCCACACGGAAAGGATTGTTGAACTGACCGTTTTCTGCACCGCATGTGCCCCATTTTGTTACAAAATTACCGTTACAATCAAATTTTTGAATGGAATGATTAAATGTGTCTGCCACATAAATATTTCCTGTAATGTCTGCAGTGATTCCATAGGGATTATCGAATTCACCTTCATTCTTTCCTTCTTTACCCCACCGTTTTACAAATATATAGTTTTCTGCCGGCTCAATTTCCTGTTTTTCAATGATCTCTTTTACTACTATTATCTCTTCCGATGCTTTAGTTTCAACAGGTATGATTTCTTCATGGATATCTTCTTTTTCTTCTATTTTTTCCGGTACAGGAGAAAATTTCTGTATGCGCTGATTTTCCGTATCTGCCACATAGATATTCCCCGTAGAATCTGCTGCGATACCGAAAGGATTTTTGAATTGCCCGTCATTCTCCCCTTCTTCTCCCCAGAAGGTTATAAAATTGCCTTCCCTGTCAAATTTTTGTATCCTGTGATTTTCCGTATCTGCCACATAAATATGGCCCATGCTGTCAACACATATACCTTCAGGACATTCGAATTCACCTTTTTCTTTTCCCTGGACTCCGAATTTCCTTATAAAGGTTCCGTTACTGTCAAAGGTTTGAATCCTGTTATTCAGTGTATCTGTCACATAAATATATCCTTCTGAAGAAACGGCAATGCCAAAAGGACCGTTAAACTGTCCCTCTTCTGTTCCTTCTTCTCCCCAGGCTTTTATGAAATTTCCATGACAGTCAAATTTCTGTACCCTGTGGTTTTCACTGTCTGTTACATAAATATTTCCTGTAAAATCTGCGGCCACGCCGCTCGGGATTTTAAATTCGCCTTCCAGAGAACCTTCAGTGCCCCATTTTTTTATGAAATCACAGGAAGAAGAGAACTTCTGTATACAGTTATTATCGCTGTCTGCCACATATATATTTCCTTCCGTATCCACACATACTCCAAAGGGATTGACAAATTGGCCTCCTTCTTCGGAACCGCATGTCCCCCATGTTGTTATGAATTCCCCTGAAGAATCGAATTTTTGTATTCTGTGATTAAAGGTATCTCCTACATAAATATTACCCAGGGCATCTGTACATATACCATAGGGATAATCAAAGCACGAGTTATCTGCTCCCTCTTCTCCCCATTTATTTGTAAATGCACAGGTTAAAGGACAGAGAGTCTCTTTTTCAGTTTCTATTGAAGGTGCAGGGATGGTAAATTTTTGTATACGATGATTTAATGTATCTGCAATATACAGATTACCTGAATAATCTATTAAAATTGAGGAAGGCTTTTTGAATTTGCCGTCATGAAACCCGGCGGAACCATAGGACATGAGAAAATTACCGTCTCTATCGAATTTTTGTATTCTGTGATTATTCCAGTCCGAAGCATAAACATTTCCTTCTCTGTCTGCACTAACAGAACAGAGTCGCTCAAATTGTCCGTTTCCGCTGCCTTTTATACCATATTGGAATATAAACTTTCCCTGTGAAGCGAATTTCTGTATTCTATAATTTCCTCTGTCTGCAACATAAATTTCTCCTTCATTATTTATGGCAATATCGGAAGGAAATCTGAACTGCCCCTCTTCTCCCCCTTCTTTACCGAATACTGCAATAAAATGTCCGTTACAGTCAAATTTTTCTATTCTGTGATTTTCCGTATCTGAAACATAAATATTATCGTCTCTGTCTGACGCAATACCTTCGGGATAATTAAACTGCCCTTCAAGAGGACCTCTTTCTCCCCATGTAGTTATAAAATTACCTTCACAGTCAAATTTTTCTATTCTGTGATTTGCACAATTTACTATATAAACATTATCTTTACTGTCAACAGTTATGCCCTGGGGACATATAAACTCACCGGGCCCTTCACCCCACGTACCCAATTTTTTTATAAAATTTCCTGATAAATCAAATTTTTGAATGTTATGTTTCCCGCAGTCTGTTACATAAATATGTCCTTTTTTATCTGTTGCCATAGAAAATGGCCATATAAATTGCCCGTCTCCGTAGCCATAGGTTCCCCATTTTGATCTGAAGATACATGGACTGTCATATTTTGCGGAAGGAGTTTTTATTCTTATTACAGGAGCTGTTATTTTGTTTTTTTCTTCCACGAGAGAAATGAATTTTTGAACAGAATGGCTTTCCGTATCTGCAACATATATATCGCCGGCACTGTTTACTGCTATATCCCCCGGCCCTTTAAACTGTCCTTTTTCAGTACCTTTTGAGCCGAATAAAGTTATAAAATTACCGTTACTATCGAACTGCTGTATTCTGTGATTATCAAGATCGGCAACATAAACCTGTCCTTCTCTGTTTACTGTTATTGATTCAGGGCCTTTGAACTGTCCGTTCATGGAGCCTGTTTCACCCCATGACAGCAGAAAATCGCCTGATTCGTTAAATTTTTGTATACGATTATTTCTTGTGTCGGCCACATAGACATAACACCGGCTGTCTGCTGCAATGCCTCTGGGGTAGTTGAACTGTCCTTCATCATGACCGAAGGTGCCCCATTTAGTTATAAAATTTCCGGCACTGTCGAATTTCTCTATTCTATGATTTTTGGTGTCCGCCACATAAATATATCCGTTCCTGTCAATAGCTATTTTTGAAGGGACACTGAACTGACCGTCTCCCTGTCCCGCGCTTCCCCATTCTGTTATATAATTGCCCCATGGATCAAATTTTTGCAGACGATGGTTATGTGTATCTACAACATAAATATTTCCTTCCTCATCGGCAGCCACACCGAAGGGAAGATTGAATTGACCTTTTCCTGTACCTTTTTTCCCCCATGATGTCAGAAAGTTTCCCGAAGGGTCGAATTTCTGTACGGAATCATTATGAGTGTCTGCTACATAGATATTGCCTGTTAAATCTACATCAAGTCCTCCGGGGCGATTGAACAGACCTTTACCTGTACCCCATGAACCAAATTTAAGATCAAAGAGATATTTTATTTGATTGGTACAGGTCAGCAACTGTCCTGAAGACAGATCATGGAGCATGATTTCCGGGTCTCTGTATTCTCCCTTTAAAGCCATGTTTACTATTCTTTCCAGATCATCTGATATGTAAGGAATAATAGTTCTGAGAGGTTTATTTTTTATCGAGTCTGCACCTGTAAGAAGTCTGTATATGATTGTACCGGTATTACGGGAAAAATTTCCTTCTTTTCTGTCTGACATATGATTGATTAAACGGATCTTTTCATGTCTGTCCAGAAAGATATCTTCACCTGTGATATTGTTATAAGAAAGACCGGGATGCTCTTTATAAAGATAGGTCAGTCCTTCTAGAATCTGTTTTGTCCATTCTATTACTTTTTCTTCGGGAAATCCTGTTTTACCGTCTCCTGCTAAAATAGTTTCCATGTCTTCGCCGTCTAAAAAATCAAAAACCAGATAGTATCGTCCGTTAAAGATAAAATAATCTCTTATGGCAGGCAGACAGGTATGGGTCAGAGGGGCCATTAATTTTGCTTTATTTAAAAAAAGTTCCGTTTCCTCTGCCACAGTGAGTAATTTTTCAATAGATTCTTTATCCATTAAATCAGTTGTATGTCCTAATTTTTTTCCTTCTGCAAAATGCATAAGAAGATGATAGGAATTACCGGCAGTAAAATATTCTGTTCTTGTATCAGGTTTTTCCAGTATGGAAAGCAGATTTATCTGTTCTTTATCATATGGTATTGTTGCCTCTATATATTCACAGGGGCTGAAAAATTCTCTTATTGAATATAGTTTTTCCAGTTTATTATCTGAAGCCCTGTAAAGATTACCTCTCTCATAAGATTTTACGGCACTTATGATGTTATACCGGTTGTCAATGATTGTTCCTTCCGGCAGTGGTTTCCCTGTATGAAACCGTTCCTTCAGTTCATTTCCGCAGTTATTGCAGAATTTAGCAATTATAATATTTTCATATCCGCATGTGGTACAGTTTTTTTTCATAAACCCATCTCCCCTGAAGGGTAAATATTTCTGATAAAATTCTGTAATCTATATAAAGATTCCTTTGTTAGGAAAAATTATCTTTCTTTATATTTAGAGTGAAAAGTGAAAAGTGAATAGTGAATAGTGGGTAATGTCCTATTCTTTTCACTTTTCACTTTTCACTTTTCACTAACCATACTTGAATAAGGCAGAATTTTTTGTTATAATATTTTTATAGTTAAATTTACCATTATCTTTATCATATATTTTAGAGCCAGAGAATCCGGCAGGTTCGAAATAAATATATATGAACTGTGCTGAGGCGGAGAGGCAGGTGAATATAACAATGAGTACAATTACAGAAGAGAAAATTGTAGTGGATCATGAAATAGATACTAAAGGTCAGGTAGTATCTGTTTTTGCTGAAATAATAAAAGACAGCCAGAAGGAACCTCTTAAATATATACAGAACTGGCAGGCTCCTGGAGGCGGGGAATAGTTTTTTACTTCAGTAACAGATTATGAAAAAACGAATCTTTGGTCTGGAAACAGAGTATGCAGTTATAATTGCGCCCGATGTAAAAAGCTCTTTTATTCCGTCCAGATATGAAGTATTTCATGTCCTTAAAGATGTACTGGCATCTCATTACAGTGTTTTACATTCCAGGGAAGTGAAAGCGGGAGTTTTTATGCAGAACGGTGGCAGGCTTCATCATGAAGCCTGCTTGAATGCTTTACTTGAAGGAGTAATGGAATGTTCCACACCTGAATGCAGTAACTGCCGTGATATTGCTATTTATGGCAAAGCCAGCGACGAAATCCTTGAAGAAATAAGACATGACCTGGAAGAAAAGTTTCATGAAAAAGGTTTTAAAGGTTCTATTTTTTTTGGTAAAAACAGTAGAGACAGTAAAGGTAATTTTTACGGAACCCATGAAAATTACCTTGTAGATGATCCTGTCACAGGATATAAAAAGGTATTTTTATATTTTACAGTATTCCTGTTCTTTTCCATATTTTTAATAGTCATTATTATTTTTAATCTCCCTCTTCTTCTTTTTATGCTCCTTCTATCTCTTCTGTTTGTTTTAGTCTGTATTATAAATTTACCTCTCTCCTTTCTTGGAATCAATCTGAAAATAATCAGAAAATTCGGAGAATTTATTCTGGATATACTTAAAACTATGGTAAGCCCGAGGCCCAGTCTTTTTACAAGAATATTCGGAGAAGTCTTCAGATTTTCCACTATATTCTGGGCCTATTCGTGCGGTTTTTTTCTCAGACAGACAGTTTTTACGGAATTTAATAAATATCTTACGCCATATTTACTTACAAGGGTTATTTTTACCGGCAGCGGAAGACTTTTAGATAAACTTCCAAAAGGTGAGAAAATGAGGATACCTTTTGAAGTGTCTCAAAAATCAGAAGCAATAAAAACTGTATGCACCATATTCTGGGATGATTATTATAAACCTGTATTCAGTCTTAAAAATTTTATAAAGAGTCCCCGTTCTGTTTTTAAAAGAGAAAAAAGACTTCATTTAATGTACTGTGATTCTAATATGAATGAATTTGTTACTTATATAAACGCAGGTATTACTGATCTTATCATAAGAATGATAGAAGAAGGCCATCCGTTTAAAGATCTGACTCCGAAAGATACTATCAGAGCTTTAAGGGAATTTTCTCTGGATCTTACAATGAAAAAAAAGATACCTCTCAGAAACGGAACTTCTATGAGTTCTCTTGATATTCAGAGGTATTATCTTGAGGAAGCAAAAAAATTTTATCTCCCTTCGGAAGATTTATCAGACGAAATGAAGAAATTATTACAGCTCTGGGAAAATATTCTTACTTCTCTTGAAATCAATCCACACCTGTTATACAAAGAACTTGACTGGGTTGCAAAAAAAGATTTGATGAATGAAGCCCTGAGAGATATGGGAGATATATCTTTTTCTTCCTCTATGTTAAAATGGTTTAAAATTTTTCAGGATAAATTTCAGGAAGAATGTACTATTATGGAGGAAGAAGAACTGTTCACAGCGATAAAGGAAAAACTTTCTTTCTGGAACAGAAGAGCTTTTATGTCATTTTTAAAAAGTGAAGCTATTACCTGCAGGGAATTTATAGAGAAATTTTTAATTTACTGCCAGCTGCAGAAGATAGATTTAAAATATCATGAATTGAATAAAGACAGCGGATATTATTATAAATTATTAAAATCAGGTCTTATAAGAAGAGTGGCCTGTGATGAAGATATACAAAATGCTAAATTAAATCCTCCCTCTGATACAAGAGCCAGTATAAGAGGGTATCTTGTAAAATTTCTTTCATCAAATTTTCTGTCTGCAATGATAGGGTGGGATGATGTGTTCTTAAGTGAACATGGAAGACACATTTACTTTCTGGAACCTTTTCAGAAGGAACTTGATGAAAAAGACAGAAATTATATAGATTCACTAAAAAAAAATATTTCACCTGATAGCGGTAGTGAAGAGTGAAGGGTGAAGAGTGAGTAGTGAAGCGTGAAGAGTGAGTAGGAGCGTTTAATTAAACGCCCCGAGGGATTAAATACGCATCACGCATCACGCATTACGCGTCACGATTATTAAGGAGGTCTCAAGTTTTGGATGAAAAAAAATTAGCAGAACTGGCTCTGGAAGTTGCTCTCAGCGAAAAAGCCAGCTACTGTGATGTAAGAGTTATAAGAACCATATCAGAGTCTATAGATATAAAAAATGGTTCTGTAAACGGTGTCAGGAGAGATGCAGATGTGGGCATGGGCATAAGGGTTCTGGTAGATGGTGCCTGGGGATTTGCTGGAAATCCTGACCTTAAAGCCAGCAAGGTTGAGATTGCTGCCAGAAGAGCCATAGAGATCGGGAAAGCCAGTGCAAGTCTTGCCCATACAAAGGTGAAACTGTCACCTCTTGAAAAAGTGTGTGATAAATGGGTTTCTCCCAGGATAATAGATCCTTTCTCTGTGCCTCTCGATGAAAAGATTAATTTTCTTCTCGATGCAGAAGAAGAAATGAGAAAAGTGAATGGTATAAAAATTACTACAGGCCATATGGATCTTAAAAGAGAAGAAAAGATGTTCCTTAACAGTGAAGGCTCTTTTATAGAACAGGATATACTCCATACAGGTTCCGGTATAAGTGCCATTGCTTTAAATGACCGGGAAATGCAGGTCAGATCATACCCTTCGTCTTTCAGGGGACAGTTTAACACAGCAGGTTATGAAATGGTGAAGGGCCTTAAATTAAAAGAACATGGACGGCAGATTGCAGAAGAAGCAGTGGCTCTTTTAACTGCAAAACAGTGTCCTTCAGGATTAAAGACTATCATACTCGGTCAGAGTCAGCTTGCTCTTCAGGTCCATGAGTCATGCGGTCATGCAGTGGAACTGGACAGGGTTCTGGGAATGGAAGCCAATTATGCAGGCATGAGTTTTCTTACTACGGAAAAACTTGATAATTTCCGTTACGGTTCATCTATAGTTAATATTGTAGCAGATGCCACAAGCCCGGGAGGACTGGGTACTTTCGGCTATGATGATGAAGGTGTCCCTGCAGGGTGTAATTATCTTATCAAAGACGGCATACTCAGAGGTTATCTTACTTCAAGAGAAACAGCACCCGTAATAAACAGAGAGAGCAGCGGTTCCATGAGAGCAGACGGATGGAATAACCTTCCTCTTATAAGAATGACAAACATCAATCTTCTTCCCGGAGATATGTCCTTTGAAGATCTCCTGGCAGATACGGAAGACGGTCTTCTTCTGTGTGATAACAGAAGCTGGAGCATAGATGACAAAAGATTGAATTTCCAGTTTGGTACTGAAATAGGATGGGAGATTAAAGGCGGAAAAATCGTCGGTATAGTCAAGAATCCTACCTATATGGGAATTACTCCCGAATTCTGGAATTCCTGTGATGCTATCTCTGATAAAAATTCCTGGCAGGTCTGGGGAACTCCTAACTGCGGCAAGGGACAGCCGGGACAGGTTGCCAGAGTAGGTCATGGTGTTTCTTATGCCAGATTTAGAAATGTAAAGGTAGGTGTTGGTTATGCTGGGTAAAGAAAGAGCGGAAAAAATACTTAAAGAAGCAATCGGCTATTCTTCATGCGATGACGTAGAGGTTTTTATTACAGGCGGAAAACACTGGCTTACCAGATTTGCCAATAATTACATTCATCAGAATGTTGTTCAGAAAGATTACAGTATTACCGCAAAGGTTTTAAGGGGTAAGAAGGTAGGAATTGCATCATGCAATGTTTTTCACGGTGAATATCTCAAAGATGTCATATTAAAAGCAGAAGAGGTTCTCCGCAATCAACTTGATGACCCGAATGCAGTTCCTCTGTTTGCCGGCAGAGCATATACGGAAATTAAAGACGGCTATGACGAAAAAACCATTAATTTTACTCCTGAAGAAAGTGCCGGAGAAGTGGAGAAAGTAGTAAATAAATGTAAAAAAGAAGAGCTTACTGCAGCAGGAACCATCTCTTTCGGAGATAATGTGGTGACCCTTATGAATTCCAGAGGGCATTTTACCTATCATTCCTGGACCGATTCTTCTTTTACCCTTACTGCTATAAATGCAGAAGGCGGCACGGGATGGTCTGATCATTACGGAACGTCCATTGATGAAATAGATGTGAATCATCTTGCCGGTATAGCTATAGAAAAAGCTATTCTTAATAAAAAACCTGTAGAATTACCTCCCGGAGAATATACTGTAATTCTGGAAGAAAGAGCTGCAGGAAACTTGCTTATGTTTCTTAATTCCCTTGGTTTCGGAGCCCTGTCCTATCAGGAAGGACGAAGTTTTATGGCAGGTAAATTGGGGATGAAACTTATGGGAGATAATATTACTATTATAGATGATTTCTCCAGAAGAGAAGTCCTGGGGTTGCCTTTTGATTTCGAAGGTGTGCCCAGGCAGAAGATAACCCTTGTTGAAAAAGGTGTGGCAAAGAATGTCGTTTATGATATGAAAACAGCCGCTAAAGACGGAAAAGAGTCTACAGGTCATGCTCTTCCACCTCCGGGCACAAGGGGCCCTCTCCCTCTTAATCTTGTACTTATGCCGGGAGAAAGAAGCAAAGAAGAAATAATCAAAAATACCGACAGGGCAATTTTGATTACACGATTCTGGTATGATAATGTAGTTGATCCGAAGAAAACCATTGTTACCGGTCTTACAAGAGATGGTGTATTCCTTGTGGAAAACGGACAGATAACAAAAGCAGTTAATAATATGCGTTACAACAACAGTGTACTCGATGCATTTTCAAATGTGTCCGAACTGTCATGTAATATAAAGAGTGCAGGTAAATGGGGAGTTAATGTGGCATGTCCTGCCATGAAAATAGAAAGGTTTAATTTTTCCGGTCGTTCGGCATAAACAGAATTCCTGTTACCGGTGGCCTTACGGAAAACCGGTAACAGGAAACCGGTAAAAAATAATTAAGCGTTCATCTATCATATATAAGATTTTATAGATGTTACAAATGAATGCTTATAAAACATATAAAAATGACCTTAACTGAAACAGAGAAGTTATTAACAGAAAAACTTATATTTGAACCTCAGAAACAGCTTGATTTGCTTTTTTATCTTCACAGTTCTTTGAGCTGGAAAAAAAGGTATAATCTTTACAGAAAGCTATGTTCAAGTTTGCTGATTTTTGAACTTTTACCATATGTCAGAGAATGGATGAAAAATGATCAGAATAAAAAGCTTTTCTTTCTGAAGATACTTTATTTTCTTGAAGAAAAATATATAAAAGAACATGTCGGGCCTTCAATAGAAGAAATAATTGAACTGCAACCTGATAAAGAACTTATTGCTCTGAAACGTGATGGAGATACCATAGAAGGGCAGGAGATATCATCTGTTATAGCAGAACCTGTGCCATCAGAAGTTTCTGTCCCGGAGCCGGTACCATCGGAAGTTTTAGTAGCAGAGCCTGTGCCTTTAGAAGTTTCTGTCCCGGAGCCATTACTATCAGAACCTGCCATCCCGGAATCGGTATCATTAGAATCTGTCATCTCAGAACCTGCCGTCTCGGAGCCTGTGCCGTCAGAATCTGACGTTTCAGAACCTTCTGTCTCAGAGCCTGTGCCTTCAGAACCTTCTGTTGCGGATAAACATGAGGAAGAAGTCATAGATGAAATAATCAGTATCATAGAATATCTTCGTAATTCCCCTTCATCTGAAGTAAGTAATCTTACATCCAGAGTTCTTTCCTGTCTTTCATTAAAGCATGAGAAATTTTTTCATCACTGGAAGAAGCTTTTACATAGCGGAAATAATTCTTCCGAATTATTTGCCATATCAGGGGCAGGCGAGTTTTTATCTTCAGAGAGAGAAGAATTCAGGTTTTATATTGATTGTTTGAAAAACTATTATGAAGCACAGGAAGATAAAGAACGGGAAAAAATAAAGCAGACTCTCGGTATTAAAAGTCGCGACTTTTCTGTTGTTTCTCTCGGAGCTTTTCATGTATTTTCCCCTGACACGGTTTCCGCCATAATAGAAAGAGATTGTCCGCTCCATATATGCAATATAATCAGGAGTTTTTCCGATTCTTTATTATATCTGAGTGACCTGCCAAAATCTGAAAGACTTATACAGGGTGAATTATTTTACAGAAATTTTGTGGACTTTAAAAATAAAAAACTTTTACCCGGTCTTCCTTTTTTTAAATATTCCGGGAAAGAAGAGGATTTTGAATTATACAGGGTGTTTTTGAAGGTATGTCAGGAATTCTGTCATGCCGGTATTTATAAAGCATATACTGATATGATGGAATGTTTAAATTATGAATTACCGCAGGAACTGACTGTAGAAGTTATTTTTGCATTAAGAGAAACAAATCTGCTCTGTAAAAACAGGTTTCTTAAATTTTTTAAAGATATAGAAGAAAAAATTCCCTTTGAATACGGACTCATGGAAAAATTTTTTCTCCTTGAAGACAGGTTTGAACATATTAAATCTGCGCCGTGGTCTCCTGAAACTCTTGAAGCTATAGTCAAATTGATAAAAGAATTCGATAATATTTTCTATGAACTTTTTTACGGAGGCAAACCTTATGACAGAAATTATTATTCTGTAATAAAAATAATAACTTCTCTTTTCAGGAAGAAATTTACTGTACAGATTAATGAATTGCTTCATACTATAAAGTATTATGTAGAGCCTGAATATAATATGTTAATAGAAAGAATAGAAAAGAATCTTACCGATAGATTCTGGCAGAAGAATCTTAAAATGTTGATAGAAGATTCTACAGGTCCTGTTCTTCAATACGGAGCAATTCAGATATTATCGGGAGATAATAATTTTGCTCTTCTTAAACCTGCTTTTAAATCCGGTAATCCTGTAATAATAAATAGCCTGAGTGAAGGCCTTTATAATATATTTGTTTCTCTTATCAATAACGGCAATGCTGTTAAAATTATAGAATATCTGCGAGTAATGTCCTATGAAGGTTCTCCCTGGAAATTATACAGTGAGATTATTTCCAGGAAATTTCCCTGGCCTTTATGGTTTCTTAATCTCGTAAAAAGTTTTTCCGAATTCTCAAGGGATATGGAAGATTTAAAAAAGTCAGACAGTAAAATTTTCCAGATTCTTAAAACTATTACTTCTGTAAAAGAAGAAAAAGTGAAGAAAAATATTTTCTATCGTACCTGTCATGAGCTGCTCTCCCTGTCCGGGAGCCTTTCTATAAGTACATTACATACGGAAATGGAACGAATAAATTTCAAATTTGATGAAGTAGCAGCAGCTGTGTCTTCTGAACATAAAAAAGAGTTTTTACATGATCTGTCCGCTCATATGGATAGCATGAAAAAGAAACTGAAACACTGTCTTTTACCAAACCAGAATTTTTCCCTTACCATGCAGGAAGAAAATCTGATGAATTTTATGGGAGAAGTTGAGTATCTGGCAAATCTGTTTCAGAAAAAAGGTTTTTATTTTTTTGATCCTCTTATAGCTCTTGCTTTTGAGAAAATTTTTTATAATTTGCTTCATATGATTGAAAAAACCGTTAAATTATTTCAGGATTTAAGAAAAGAAATTGAAAGACGGGATTTGCTCTTTATATATAATCAATATCTGAGGCTTAAAGAAAGTAAACTTCTGGACAATAATATATGGAAGAATATAAAGTCAGTACTTCAAAAAGAAGTTGCAGAAATTATCTTTACCTTGGCAAAAGTGCCGGAAAAATATGAGATAGTTCATTTTTTAAAGGATTTATATGAAGATTCATCTGAAGAAAGTGCATTTATAAACCTCTTCTGCAGAATATTATTCCTCCAGGATATAAAATCTCTCAAGGTTTTAGCCTCTGTTTTTTCAGAATATTTTATAAAACTCCATAAAAAGGATGATTTTCAGGCGATACTGGATCTTGTCATAAAAATGATCGAACATGGCGGAAGAAGTGAGATCTTTTCTTTTATAAAAGAGGAGTTTATCAAAAAGAAAGCTCCCGATATGCTTATTTCTCTTTTAGATTCCTATATTTATGTACTTAAAAAATTACCGGCTCCGGAACAGATATATACCTTTACTCAAAAATTGAAGGATTGGAAAAATAAATATTCTGTAAATTTTGCCCGTCTTGAAGCCTATATGGTTCTTTTAGAACTGGCACGAAGTACAGACAATTTAAACAGGCTATCGGAAAAACTTCATGAGTTACAGGAAAGAGGTAAACTCTTCCATGCCCTGTACAGTGCTTTTGAGACGAACGGTTTTTCCCTTGTTGAAAGTAAATATGCATCCAGATCTTTTCATTATAATATAGAACTGGATAAAGAGAGAATGAAAAATGAGCACAGGTGTTTAAAAATAATCTCTTATATAGATGAATTAAGAAATGAAGTAGATTATTTTCTTGGCTGTACCTTCGCACAGGTAGAGGATAGAATAATTCATCTTAAAAACTCCATTACTTCCGTTGAGAATATAAGACTATTAACAGAGGATTTCATATTAGATCCTTTATTAAAACATATACTTGTCGATCTTTTTGCAGGAAAGTTATGCAGTGGAAAAGAAGAAGAAATAGAACCTGACGATACATTCAGTCTTGTTAAGCTTCTGGACAGATGGCACGAAGTTCTCAATCTCATAAAGGCAGATAACATAGAAGAATTAACAGAAAAGATTTATTACAGAAAGGATCTCTGTAATTATTTACAACTTCTTTCCGGAAAAGAAAAAAATATTTTTCACTTTAAAGAAGTAAGGGATTTTATAGCAGGCCGTTATTGTTCCAGATATGATTTTGACAGAGCCTTTTATATGAGATATATAGATAAGACTCATAAAGACAGCCGGGGATTATCCTGTAACCTTCCTTCACCTTTCAGCGAAAAGAAGGTTACAGGAACTAAATTCGGTTCCACAGTGTTTACTTCAGTAGTTATTGCAATATTCTTTATCTGTTTTTTATTGCCACCCTTAACAGGTCTTTATGATCAGTCTCTGGGAAATTTATTACTAAAATATTTATTTTCATTTTCCCTGTACGGTTCCCTGGCTTTTATGATTTTATATTATATATTATATCTGTTCAGAAAGATTAATTTTTCAGATATAGATTTTTTACTTCCCTCTATGGCAGGTAAAGTGGCAGGTTGTGCTATATTGCTTGTAATAACCGGAGGAGGTTTCAGTTTCATGATTAAAATTCAGGATAGTTTATACCTGCTGATGTTTATTTTTTCTCTTGGTATGTCCCTGTTTTATTTAACAATTGACGTATCAAGCAGAAGGAACATAGCCCATGTGGAAAAGTTACATCCTCTTTTTATAATATCAGGTGCTCTTCCCGTATTATTGCTTACTCTTACTTATTCTTTTATCATATCTATTATTTTTTCTACTTTTTTCCCTCACCCTGTAAATACGGAAGAATTCGGAAATATTCCATTTTTATTAGGTACAGTTTCGAGAGAAATTATGCTGCCAGACTGGTTAACTGATTTAAATCTTGTTATATATCCTTCTCTCGTTTATACATGGAGTTCCATCATCCTCTTTTTCAGCATATTTCTTCATGTATTCCCTCTGAAGAGATTTTCCGGCGGAATATTCAGAGAATGGAGGAACTTATGATAGATGGTTTCCTGGATTCAGATGTTATTTTAAAAGACAGGTATGCCGTTATAGAACCTATTAAAGCATGTGCTACAGGCGGGATTTATCTGGCAAGAGATATATTCCTGGATAATATGGTAGCTGTTAAAGAGCTTTATTTCCATTCATCTTCAGATAACCGTGACTCTATGATTGATGCTTTTAAGAAGGAATTTGATATACTTTCGATTCTGGATCATCCAAATTTACCGAGAGGAATAGATTATTTTCAGCATGGTGAAGGTTTTTATATGGTCATGGATTATATAGAAGGCAATGACCTGGAAACCATTATAGAAGAAACCTTCGGCCAGGGTATACCGGAACAGAAGGTTCTTGACTGGGCTCTGTCAATCTGTTCAATACTTGAGTATCTTCATAGCCTTTCTCCTCCGGTTATTTATGGTGATTTAAAACCGGCCAATATTGTCCTCCGTGATTCAGACGGAAAAATTTTTCTTGTAGATTTCGGACTTGCCCATGTTTTATATGAAAAAGATAAATCTGCTGTCGGTACTGCAGGTTATGCCCCGCCCGAACAATACAGAGGCGAACATGATACAAGGAGTGACATATATTCTCTCGGAGTTACTATTTACCATCTTCTTACAGCAATTGCTCCGAAGGTGCCTTTTGAATTTATTCCTCCGAAAAATTTAAATCCATGGTTATCTGCCGAAATAGATTTCGTCCTTTCCCGGACTTTGAAAATAGATCCGAAAGCAAGGTATCAGAATATTTCTGAATTCAGAGATGATCTCGCCACAATATATTCGAAATATTACGGTCATCATGTAACACAGCTATTTTCCATAGACAGGGAAAAGAAGAAAATAAAAATTTTCCTTGTAGATGATGACCAGGTAATGCGTCTTCTGTTTAAATCCATTATAAAGAGAACTGCTGATATGGAACTGATTGCCGAAGCAGTGAACGGCAAACATGCTATAGAAACATTTGAAAACCTGTCAACTACGCCTGATGTAATACTTATGGATATAAATATGCCGGGCATGGACGGAATAGAGGCAACAAAAGCAATAATGGAACTTAACCAGAATGCCCGTGTTATTATGCTGACAGCTCTTTCTGAAACAAAGGTTATCAGAAAAGCTTTTATGGCAGGTGCAAAAGGATATATGTTAAAAGGAGGCAGTATAAACAGTGTAACGGAAGCCATACGTAAAGCCTACAGAGGCGGTCTCCCAATAGATATGAGAATTTCCAGTATTATTCAGAAGGAAAAAGGAAAAGTAACAAAGGATTCTTTTAAAAAAATTGCTCTCGCCGGCAGCTCTGTTATGAAGGTTTCTCAACCAGGTTTTATAAACATGTTAGTTCACTTCTCTTCCATTATGGCAGACGGGAAAATAATTCTTAAAAATGAATATGAAGAGGGGGAAATATATTTTGAAAAAGGTAATATAGTTCATGCTTTACTTGGCAATCTGAGAGGGGAAAAAGCATCATACAGTTTCCTCTGCTGGCATGACGGAGAAGCAGTTTTTATCCCTTCTGTTATAGCTGCCGAACATACGATGGATATGGATTCTCAGAAATTTATAACAAGATCTCTCAGGAAAAACAGAGAACTGGCAAAAATTAAACTTTCTGTTTCCTCGCCTTATGAAACTCCTTTTTTAAACAGTTCTGAAGAATATCAGATTGTTTCTCTCAATCAGGAAGAAATGGAACTGTTAAATTTTATAGACGGCAGAAAAAATATAATGGATATTGCTCAGCTTATAAATAAAAGCTATTTTGACGTAATGAAATCTGTCTATAGAATGATATCTATGGGGCTTATAAGGAAATATTAGCGGGTTTATACTTTTATTCTGAATAAAAACTTCAGGATTCTCTGAATAAATCCCGGTTTTCTCTGAGGTATTTCTTCTTCATTAAAATTCTTCTGACCCCTGTTTAATGCCTGCAGATTTTTTTCATATATTTCTTCCTGCATATCATCTTCGTCATCATATATGTCTTCCTGTTCTTCTTCTCTGGATTGTGTCGCCTTTAATTTGGCCGTTATTTTAGATGCTTCTTCTTCTCTCTCAGGGCTATATCTTTCTTCATATTCTGTATCCTCTGTAGATGGCGCTTGCTGTAATGGAGGCAAAACAGGGCTTTTAGCAGGTGTTTTTGCCTGACCACCTCTGTCTTCCAGAATACGTCTTCTCGGACTTTGCATATCACCTCTGCCTTCTGTTATAGAAGGTGTTCTGGTAAAAGGTTTTGTCTGAAGGGGTGGTTGTTTTCCGCCAGGTTTTGACTGAAATGTCCCCTGGGAACTGATACCGCCGGGTTTTGCCTGTGATTGTGACTGGGAAGTAATACCGACAGGTTTTGTCTGAAATGACGCCTGGGAACCGGTACCGGCAGGTCTTGCCTGGTCTTTTCTTACTGTAAAAGGTCTGGTCTGAGCAGCTTGACCACCGCCTGCGGACTGCCTTCCCTGCATCTGTTCCCGTCCCTGAGAAGATGGAGTCAGAACAGATCTGCCTTTAATGCCGGGGGATTGTCTTGACTGTGCTATCGGCTCATTCCGGGTTTCCATTTGAAAAGAAATGGGCTTATAATCACTGTCTTCTTCCTCTTCCTCCGGAGGAGCTTCTTCTTCCTCTCTATGAAACACAGGTTTAACCGGCGGTCTGTCCGGTTTTCTTCCGCCTGCACCGGCAGAAGAAGCTTTTGCCAGTTCACCCCTCATCTCTTCTATTTTTTGATATCTATCCTTTTTATCTACTTCCATGGCTTTCATTATAATTTTTTCTAATTCTTTTGAGATATGAGGGTTAAATTTACTGCATTTTTCCATGGGCTCATCGTCTATAATACGTTCCACGCAGTCCATAGGCGGTGCTTTACATATTAAATAATAGAGTGTTGCTCCGAGGGAATAAATATCCGATCTGTTGTCTGTTGTTCCTGCATGCTGTTCTATGGGGGAATAATGCTGTGTCATGGTTTTTGCAATACCCATGGTTTTTGCGTCTGATTCATAGATTTTTGAAATTCCGAAATCTATGAGTTTCAATTTACCGTCATTTTCTGAAAGCAATATACTCTGAGGGCTTAAATCTCTGAATATTACAGGGTTGGGTTTCAGGTTGTGGAGATATCCCAGGGAATCACAGAGTTCTATACCCCATTTAATTACCTGCTGTTCATCCAGAAAACCTGACTGGCTTTCAACTATATTATTTAACCTGTTTCCTTCTATATATTCAATTATGAGATATCTGTTTTCTTCGTAATCAAAATAATCTTCAAATTTCGGCAGGTTTTCCTGTTTGAGTTTGAAAAGAATTTTGGCTTCGCTTTTGAACTGTTCTATGGCCTGATGACGAAGTGACGGATCTGTATATGTAGCAATTAATTCTTTAACAAAAACAGATTTGCTGCGTTTTGTATCAAAGGCTTTATACATTCTGCTGGCAGGGCCTTTTTGAATAAGATTAACAATTTTATAACGTTCCTGTAAAATGGTATCTGTCGTCAGATTACCATCGGCATCTCTCATTAAAATTCCTCCACCTGTTAATGCTTTGCCATATACTGACCTTTATTATACTGTTCTTTACTCCTTGAAGAACTCCTCCTGAAATAAAGATAAATTATTATCATCTGTCAGCTACTATTTATTTATTTTCCTGAACAGAATATATTCTCCAGTATCTGTTAAGATTCCTCTTTTAAACTTAATATCTATATTTCCTGCTATAGGCCCTGTCTATATCTCTGTTCAATTCTGTATATCCAGGATCAATCTTCAGTGCAGATTCATATAATTGAATAGCTTTGTTAAATTCTTCTTTCTCTTCATAAACAAGGCCAAGCTGTCTTATTATAACAGCATTTTTAGGTGTAATTTTAAGAACCAGATTGTAATATTCTATTGCCTGATCCCACTTTTTATTTTTATAATAACATTCGCCAAGTCTGCTATAAATACCTGTTTTCTCTTTATTATCCAGTTCCAGTGTAATCGCTCTCTCGTAAGAAATAACAGCTTTATCCCATTTGCCTGTATTATAATAAAGATCTCCGAGACTCACAAAGGCATCAACATAAGAAGGGGACAACTTGATGGCTTTTTCCAGTAATGGCAGAGATTTTTCATAGTCTTTTTTATTAATTAATAGATTGGCCATACTGGTGATGGCCTGAACATTTTCAGGCTCTATATTTATTGCTTTTTCATAACATTTCATAGCTTTATCCCCGTTGCCTGTCGTTTGATATAAAAGTCCCATATTATTATAAGCTGTGCCGTAATTTTCGTTGATTTTGATTGCTGTTTCATATTCTTTCATAGCTTTATCATATGCTTTTCTTCCGTAATATATAAGACCGAGATTATTATGGGCTTTATAGTCGTTCTGATTTAACTCTATAGCTCTGTTATAATACTCCTTTGCCTTATCCATATTTCCCTTTTTATAATATATATTACCGAGATTATTCCAGTTATCACAGTAATCAGGATTTATTTCTATGGCCTTTAAAAAACATTCCGTTGCTTTATCGGTATTTCCTTTATCATATAAAATAAGTCCGAGGCCGTTAAGTGCTTTAATATTTGAAGGGTCAAGATTCAATACATTATTAAAGCACGCTTCTCCTCTGTTAAGTTCCCCTGTGGAATAGAATAATTCTCCCAGGTATATATTTACATCCAGTAATTCCGGGTCAAGTTCCAGTGCTTTTTCAAGATATTTGATGCCTTCTGCTGATTTATTTTTATCTATGGCGCAGACAGCACCTGATGCAAAATTTGCTTCAGGTGACGAAGGATTAAGATTGTAAGCTTTATTTGCATAGAGAAGGGCTTTATCTTTATCATTTTTTTTCAGATATGATATGGATAGATAACTCAATGTTTTTTCGTCGCCGGGCCTGTATTTAAGATATTCCGATAGTTCTTCTATAGCCTGATCATATTTTCCGTTCTGATAATAGTCTATACCGTTTGCTCTGTGTTTATTTAATTTCTTTGCACTTATATTATTCCATACAAGTATAAAAGAAATAATCAAACTTATAGAAATGATTATGAGAGGAATAAGCTCTGTTTTTTTTGAAGATATGTGAGTGATTTCCTTATTTTCTTTTTCTTCCCTGTTTTTTCTTTTACCGTGGAGACAGGTTTCCTGTTTTTCCCAGCATTCTTTATGGTTTATTCTATGGCATTCGCTGCATAGAATTATTGTTTCTCCCGGCTTTTCAAGAGGCCTGTTACAGATAAAGCATTTTTTATTCAGAAAAACTGAATCATCTGTAAGTATTAATTCTACAGGTTCTGATGACATTTGCTACCTCTCAATATTTTTGTCTGTATTTTTCTGGGTGAAAGAAATAATATGTTCTGTTTCAAGATGGTCAATAATCTGTTCTGCCAGCCTTCTATAGTCACTATCAGTAGGATGATATACAGTATTCCATTCTCTTATGATTGTTATTATATCATTTATAAGGGTTTCTTTATTCATTGTTTATACCTCCCCTGTTATGTGAGATTTTACCACAGACTGGCAGGGTCTGACAAGTTCAAATAAAAAAGGGCAACAGACGTTGCCCTTTTTTTGGCTAATCATCAACTTTTCTCTTCTGTTTTAGCCTCTTCTGTTTTCGGAGGAGAACCGAATTTTTCTTTTATGAACTCATCCCATTCGGTTTCCTTTGATGTTGCCAGTTCTTTATATCCTTTACCTTCCTGGGTAAAATAATCGGCATATTTCTGACCTGTAGGGAGGAATATGGAAAGACCTGACGAGTCAAATTTCCCTTCCGTATATTCTACAAGTGTTACATCTTCTTTACCGTCTGCAGATTTGTAGGTGCTCAAAACTTTCTGTCTTTCATAATTATTTGCCACATTTGCTATTACTGCATCTTTAACT